>CAYZDG010000084.1:0-3098 GCA_964477165.1 uncultured Gammaproteobacteria bacterium | reverse complement strand
ATTATCGCCGTTCTAGTGCTCGCGGCTGTGGCTATTTGGTTAGCCGTGCGTGGCCGTAGGCCCGAGCCAGTCGCCGACCAGAACCAGGCCATGCTGATGTTACAGAATCAGATTAGCGAGATAAACAAGACGCTTGATTCCAAGCTGGGCGAGTCTACCCGTTTGATGCTTACCCAGCACGGGCAGTCGAACAAGATAATTCAGGATATTACCGAACGTCTGACTAAGCTGGACGAAACTAACCGGCAAGTAGTCGGCTTTGCCGATCAGCTTAAGAATCTTCAGGACATTTTAAAAAATCCCAAGCAGCGTGGCGTGCTGGGGGAGTATTATTTGGAAACAGTGTTGCAGAACGTGTTGCCACCTAAGAGTTTTCAAATGCAGTACGCGTTTAAGAACGGCGAGATTGTGGACGCCGTTGTTTTTGTTAAGGATAAGATTATCCCTATCGACTCTAAATTCTCGTTGGAGAACTATCAGCGGATTTTAGCCACCAACGACCCAGCCGAGAAGGAGCGACTGGAGAAGTTATTTAAGCAGGATTTAAAGAATCGTATTGACGAGACGTCTAAGTATATCCGCCCCGCTGAAGGCACCATGGATTTTGCGTTTATGTTTATTCCGTCGGAGGCTATTTACTATGATCTACTCATTAACAAGGTAGGCGTGGTTCAGATCTCGACGCAGGATCTTATTACCTACGCGTTTAATGATAAGCACGTTATCATTGTTTCACCCACGTCATTCCTCGCTTATCTACAAACAGTTTTGCAGGGTCTACGGGCGATGCAAATAGAAGAGTCGGCTAAGGAAATTCGCAAGAACGTCGAAGCGCTAGGTCGGCATATTGTTAGCTACGATACTTACTTGCAAAAGCTAGGTAAGAATTTAGATACCACCGTGAACATGTACAATTCGGCCTACGTCGAGTTTAAGAAAATCGACAAGGATGTAATAAGGGTTACCGGCGGCGAGTCGGTGGTCGAGCCGATGCTGCTGGATAAACCAAAGGTGGAGTAGGAATAAGAAACGAAAAACGCCAACCTTATTAGGCTGGCGTTTTTATGTTGCTGCTCGTTGTTGTTTCTACGCCACCGTCTCCTCGGCGTGTCTCAGTACATAGGTGTTAAGAAAGTTTCGCGCAATTTTGAGCGTAGAATCCAGCGGCGGTGTTGGGTATTTTGCCCCCCCTTTCAAGATCCTTTTGGCTTCACACCTTAGGTACTCGTTGTACCTTTCTCTGCCGAATAGGTCTTCAGCGGCTTGTTCCACATACGGCCACAATGTATCTGGATCTTGTAGCGCAAGAAGTAGGTAGTTCTTGGTAGTATTCTTGCTGACGTGGAGATCCCGAGCCACTGCCCGTATCGAGCGAGTGGGTGCCATTCGTTGATCCTGGGTGGAGTACCTTAGAACCATATTGACCAGTACTTTCCCTACGATTTCGGGTGAGAGGCGGCGATCGAATAGGACCGTGTCGCGAGACTCGCTGAATGTACTGCAGCAGGTTTTACACATAAGGAGCCGTCTTTCATGTTTTCCTTGTGTGGCGTATAACCGGATATTGCCGGCACCTGCTTTTCCGTAGTCGTCGCATCTGGGGTTGGGGCAGCTGAATTCGCTTACTGGTTTTAAAGGAACAGTCACGGCTGGCTTACTAGTTTTATTCACTGTTTAGCCTTTCTTTTTTTATTTGTTTCAAACGAAAATAGTGAGCTGGGGCATTTAACCAGCACAACGGCAAAATGTCAACCTACTGTTATTTGAAGCGCGCCGCTAGTTGGCCCCAACGCTTGCCGCGGACAATTTCATTTGTTTCCACCTCGGCTAGTTTAAAGGCATCGGTGAAGTATTTAATAACAGCCTGGCTGTCGAGTTGGTTCTGGCAGGTGTATACGTCGATGGATACAAACTTGTCGTCGGGAAAGGTGTGAATACTAATATGGCTTTCGGCAATCATCACAAAGCCCGATAGGCCGCCGGGATCTTTAGTTTCGTTGCTGCCCACCCGTACTACGTATGGCGTGGTAATAGTGCGCATGTGCAAGTGGCCTGGTAACTCCTGCAAACAGCGGAACACACCGTCCATGCTGTTTAACAGCGCTACATCACCGCCATAGCCGTCGAGTGTCAGGTGGACTCCGAAATGCGAAGGTTGTTCCATAGATATTAAGTATACAGGATACAAGAAACCGCCGCTCCAGATGGAACGGCGGCGGTTTGTTGTTAATCAAGTGGAGGCGCAAACGTTAGCGCCTTGCCACATACTCCCGTACCTTGATTATTAGTCATAAGGTACGTGCCGTCGGGGCCAGACCGCACGACGATGTGGAATGTACTCGGAGCATCGCTGAAATCGCTCCGGTAATACTCCTTGAAGAAGTACCCATACTTTTCGAGGGCTTCGAAGAATATGTCCACTTCTTTCTTGAAGAAGTCGTGAGCCTCGTCTCCCACCGTCTGATAATCGATATCGGTGAGCGACGTAGGCAGCTCAACACCATAACGCTTACTCATCCAACGCAAGGACGTTGCAAAAACGTCCATAGCGTTCATCATCTCAAGCATGTCAGCGCTGTCAGCGCTGATGGCGGTGATTCCCTGCTCCGTTACCATGAGGCAGTAGGTGCCATGGTGATAACGCAGGCATGCCTCATAGCCATTGCTACGACCGGTGGAGTAGCGGTACCAACCTTCCCGATCGCCTGCGGCGGATAGGTATGGGGCGCCAGAGGGGTCAGTCAGTACATAAGAGAGGACGTTCCCATCGTAGATCCCAATGGGAAACGTGCCGTTTTCGGCTTCGAAACTGGCCAGCGCCAGTTGGACGTTTTTTGCGTCCTTCAGCGCCGCCGCTCTCTCCCCACATGAGAAGAGTTGGATAACAACACCTGCAACTACAAAACTGATTGCAGTAATCAGGGTCACCTTACTCATTTTACTCATCATGAACTCCTTCGCCCTTTTCGGGCGTCTTTTAGTGAAATGATTGTCAATTAGCTAATAAATACATAATAGCACAATAGTAGATAGATGTCAATGTTTCGTAATGGTTCAATAGCTTTGCACCACCCCGCGGTACTATGGCGTATATGGCC
>CAYZDG010000083.1:0-3099 GCA_964477165.1 uncultured Gammaproteobacteria bacterium | reverse complement strand
AAAGGTGCGCGCTTCAATCGGCGGCAGACTGATGTGGCAATTAGCGCAGGCGTACTGCTGCGAGAATATCTGCTCGGTTCCGTTGGCGAATAATGCTGTGGCCAGGCCGTCGCCGAATTCTAGCGCTGTCTCTAGGCTGTCGGCCAGGCGGCGGGTAAAGTTCTCGTCTTCGGCTACCTCCAGGCGATCCACGGCTACATCTAGACTATGCTTTTTTTGTTTGTCCAACTTAGTATCCTCGGCCTCATCAATGTCCATAAGCTGTCCGTCCAAACGCACGCGGGTAAAGCCGGCGCGGCGCACGCGGAAGACATGATTGCGGTGCTCGCCTTTTTTGTCGGCTATCACCGGTGCCAGCAGGGTAAAGGCCGTGCCATTTGGCTTGGCAGTAATGGCCGCAATCATCTGTGGAATAGTTTGCTGCTGCACTAGCTTGCCGCACTTAGGGCAGTGCGGTAGCCCCAGCCGAGCAAACAGTAGGCGCAGGTAATCGTGAATTTCGGTAACCGTGCCCACGGTGGAGCGTGGGTTGTGACTGACTGATTTTTGGTCAATAGCAATCGCCGGGCTTAAGCCTTCGATGCTTTCGACATCCGGCTTATCCATTAGTCCCAGGAATTGCCGAGCGTAGGTAGACAGGCTCTCCACGTAACGGCGCTGACCTTCGGCGTAAATAGTATCAAAAGCCAGGCTCGATTTACCCGAGCCCGACAGACCAGTGATGATCACCAGTTTATTGCGCGGTAACGTGACGTCGATACCCTTTAGGTTGTGCACCCGCGCCTTCTTGATGACGATGTTTTCAGCCATGGTGTGGCAGCAATGTAAAGGCTCGCAGTGTACGCTAGATTACGAGGCGGGTCAACCGTGACGGTGTGATAATAGTAAAGAGCCGCCCGGGTTAGGGCGGCTCGGTTCTACTCCTTTACACCGTTTGGCAGCAATATTTTCCGCGGCAGCGCGGTGAATCTAAGCCGTACTTTAGCTACGGGTTTATCGTAGCGGTTACTGGTGACCGTTCCGCGGACGCTGCCGGTAACCATGCCACCAGTCAACCATCGCGGCTGGCCGATTAGCTCAGCCTGGATGTATACGGTGTCGTTTGGGTACACGTTGTCCCCATATTTGGCGGTTGCCGATTTAAAGGTTGGTACCAATTCGGCGACTTTGCCTGTGTCCAGGTGTACTAGGAGCAGGCTAGCCGTTTGGCCAACCATTTCGTGCCAGAGATAATTAGGCACTATGGGGTGGCCTGGCCAGTGACCGTCGAAGCAGGGGTGGTTGGGTTCGAACATAAACCAACCATTTGCCTTGGTCTGACTAATCACTTCGCCGCCATTTAGCAGCAGGGCGCTGCTGGTTAGGGTAACCACCTTTCCGATACTCTCTCGGTTGGGGAATATATAGGGGTATATTAGCGGCGTAGTTTCAGGTGGGGTAATTATCTTCTTTACCATGGTTTGTCACCTCGTTTTCAAATGTGCATTCGCCGCCACTGTAGGCTTCCTAGGGAAGAGGGTCAACTACGTAGAAAACCCACCGCGTTGGGTGGGCTTTCGTTGGTCATTTCAATATGGGCTGTCGTCCCATAATTTAATACGACAATTGGGCGTACTTGAGGTAGGGTTGTTGTCTGGTATCTCTGGGTATACCGCTCGTCGTTGAGCTTCAGATGGTGGTTCCTCGCTTAATCCCATGTCCGCCAGAAAAACCACTTCGGCCACTTTGTAGAGGTTATTTTGGCTTCGTCGTCGTCGCTGACAGCCACTCGATTTTTTTCTTCTCGCCATAGTATCTCCTTGCTAAAGTTCTGTAGATGACTACGCTATACAGAACAGTTCGGCTATAGTCAAGTTATTATGGCTATAAAGAAGACAAGCGAATTTGCCCATTTGCAGCCCCAGCTGGCTAGCGTGCCACACCAGCCGGGCGTGTATATTTATCGCGATGCATCTAAGCAGGTGCTATATGTGGGTAAAGCCAAGGATTTAGCCAAGCGCGTGAATAGTTATTTTGCTAAGCCGCGGGCACTAGCGCCGGCCAAGCAGATTATGGTGCAGCGCATCAGTGATATCGAGACCATTGTGGTGGCGAGTGAACAGGAGGCGCTGTTACTAGAAGCCAACCTAATCAAGCGGCACCTGCCGCCGTTTAATATTGTGATGCGTGACGATCGTAGTTTTGTCTACGTGCAGGTGGACCATAACCCGCCGCAGGTGCGTGCCACGCGGTTTCCCCAGCGCGGTGAAGGACGCCGGGTGTTTGGCCCGTACGCATCGGCCGACACAGTTTATCAAACCCTGCGGGCGCTAAAAGCGGCATTGGTCGGCACTAACTATCTGCCAGGTCTATTTGTGGTGCCGCGTCGCGGACAGTTGCTTCCGCCGTTGGGTCAAGAAGATGTGCCTGTTTTTATAGGGCAGGATCAAGTACAAGCCGCGGCCGCCGCGGTTGAAGTCGAACATTTTTTAGCTGGCCATACGCAGCGGGTGGTGCGAATGCTGCAGCGACAGTTAAGGTCCGCGGCGGCCGGCCGCCAGTACGAACGTGCCGCGACATTACGTGATCAGCTGCAAGCCATCGCCCGGGTACTAGAGCGGCAGCAGGCCATAACGCCGCGGCGAGTGAATTGGGATATAGTCAGCCTATTCCGCGAAGGCAGCCGCAGCAGCGCCAATGTGTTTAAGGTGCGATCCGGCAAGATTGTTGACCGCGTGGTAACGGCTTTGGAGCATAGTGCCAGTGTGCCAGACCAGCAGGTGCTGGAAGCTTTTTTAACGCAGCTGTACCAGATTACAGACGATCGGCCAGATGAGACCGTGGTTGGCCCTAGTCGTGGGCTACGTGGTGAGCTATGGCGCAAGGGCCTGCAAAACGCTGAACATCACCTACGCGTGGATAGCCTGCGGCACGAGCCAACATGGGACGGCGCGGCGGCTTGTCGGCAACTCGCGTTAGCTCTTGGTCTAATTGGGCCATTAAGACGTATTGAGCTAATAGACGTGTCTCACCTGCAGGGGACTAGCGCTGTGGCTTCGCTCGTAGCAGCCGTGGCTGGCGTGCCCGATAACAGCCAGTACCGGCGGGTTTAAAATAAAA
>CAYZDG010000082.1:0-3110 GCA_964477165.1 uncultured Gammaproteobacteria bacterium | reverse complement strand
CCTCCTTAGCCTTGAACTCGCGGAAGACATTATCACGCTCGGCCTCGCGCAACCGCTGCATCACTACCTGCTTGGCTGTCTGCGCGGCCATGCGGCCGAACTCTCCGGGCAACTCGAGTTTTGTCTTTATCTCATCGCCAATAGCGGCGTCAGACTTTAGCGCCTTTGCCTCGGCTAACATAATCTCTTTGCGCGGGTCGAAGCGCTTAAATACCTCCAGACCGGCGGCGGCTAAGTTCTCGGGCGTGGGGGGTGTACCAGATGGCGGTGGCATTGGTAAGGCGCCAGGCATTGGTGGCGCCTCAACCTGTACCGCAAACCCGTGCTCGGCAAGTTTTACGCGGTAGGCCTCCCAAGCGACCTGCTCGGCTTCCAAATCCACGTCCTCGACGACCGTCTTTACGTCAAAAACCTCAAGTGCTCCGGTATCGGAATTAAACTCGGCTCGATGGTTCTGGTTTAGCTGGCCAAAATCCTTACGGTAGGCGGCAGCCAGCGCCGCCTCTACTGTCTCCAATACCGACTCGTACGAAAGATTTTTCTCCTCCGAGATGGTCTGGAGCGCTGGTTTGATATCATTCAAATTCATAGGCACGGTTAAGTTATTACGCGATAAAAATCAGCCACCGTAGGGTAGCTGCATCTGTGTCAATAGTAGCGGGCTGCAATGGGGGCGTCAAGGGGAAAGTTAGGCGAGCCGCGGCGGCGCTGGTTTAACTCCGGGGACAACGATGCGAATAGGCGTTGAGTCTAAACTACGCTGGTTGCCGCGATGAGCCGCCGCGGTGAGTGAATAAACCCCGGGCTGCAGATCCACTGGCCAAGGCACGGCAAAACTAGCTACGCCGCCGCGGCTAGCGCCGTAGCGTACCCCAGGCGTGGCTTTGCCATCTACTGTAACAGTAACAATAGTGCCAGACCGCGTCAGGCCGCGAATGTATGCCTCATTGGCTACTGCTGGATCTCGCCAGATTAGGGTTGGCGCTGGTGGCGCGTCGTTGCCGACCGTACTCGTTGCGGCTAAAGTCGCGCTAATTAGTAATTCCAGCATAGTAGGTACTGTACCACTGACCAGCCCGTTGCTGCAGCGCCAATAGGTCTAACCGCCACGGCCGCTCGCCTAGGCCGTTACGGTAGCAAAACTGCTCCAGTGTTCGTTCGATACGTTGCCGCTGCTGGGCTGTGAGTTGGCTTGTTGCCGACCCATACCGGCAGTTGCTTCGACATTTAACCTCCACTACAACGAGCTGCACTTGATCCCAGCAAACAATGTCCAACTCGCCGCCGCGACAACGCCAGTTACGCGCTACTACTACCCAGCCACGGCGGCGGCACCATCCCACGACCCAGTTTTCGGCCGTCCGACCCCGTGCAACTGTCGATCTGCTTTGGGAAAAACGTAACGCAAACATGGGTCAGTACAGTAACTGACCCCGTTAACTAAAATTATTATCTACTTCGGCAGGTACTTTGTGTACTCGCGGCGGCGCTGTACCTCGGCACGCCGCTGGGGAACCAGCTTAAACCACTGCCAGCTCATCCAGACTGCTACAACTAGAATTGCGAGTAGGTTGAGCGCCAGCAGCACCCGCATCGACAGATACGGCACGCGCTGCCAAGCAAAAAAGATAAGGGCTAAGCCAGGCAGAGCCAACCCAACCTGCCAGGCGGCCACCAGCTTCCACCAATCGGCTCCGGCCTTATCTACTGCGTGCCGTGCCTGCCACCGCGCTACGACCGCGCCAATTAACAAAACCACAAAAATTATCGGCAATAGCAATAAACTACGCCCTGACAGCGAGCCAGAATATGGATAAAACAGAAACTGCGAGCTGAACCAGAAGGACATGGGTAGAAGTTAGAGCATAGAACAAAACCTCGCAAGCTCTGTACTAACATTTGCCTGCATTATTTGTTCTATGTTCTTTGTTCTATTATTTCTCGTAAATCTGCCCAAAGTGGTACGGGCCAGCTTCAAATTCCTCCAGCAGTGTGAGCCCAGCTGCTATAGCTAGCTCCTTAACACGACCCGGGCTTACTCGTCGCTCGCTCGGCGGACCAAACGGCGCACCAATAGATTTCCAATCAACGGCCAACAATTTTCCACTAGGCTTTAGTAGCCGAGCTGCTTCGGTCATGGCCGCAGCGTAGTCGTTAAGCTGAAACAAGGTATTCACCAATAATGCTGCATCCAAAGTCGCTGATGGAATAGCGGCCGCACCTACCTTTTCTAAATCACTCCACACTGTACGCACATTGGTTAGGCCAGCTAGACGGGCGCGGCTATCTACGCTCGACAGTACCTCGCGCTGAATATCCACGGCATACACCTGGCCGCGCTCACCCACCTGCCGCGCCGCCTGCAACGTAAAGTACGCCATGGCACCGCAGCCCAAATCAGCCACGCGTTGCCCGTGACCCACGCCGGCGCGCTCCAATAACAGCCGCGGGTTAAGTAACTCGTTGCCGCCGGGGTGTTTTTGCTGCGCTGACATCACTTATATTCTACATCATTGCAAGTGGTCAGGCGTAGCGTCTACTGCTGCCTGAAGTATAGCTGGGGTACTATGGCTACGCTGTTCAGCATAATAGTACCACCCTTTTATGCGATCTTTTTGCTGCGCCGGCAGGGCGCTAGCCGCACTTACCCAGTTACTTAAGTCTGTGAGATAGTCGGGTTTATAAAGCGAACCCATGAGGTAAACATTAAAACCTGGGGAGGTGAAGTTAGAAATCTGGCTTGTGGAACGAGCGCCATTCCACAGCACCCAATCGATCGGCTCTGACCCACTAAACCGCGACATCATATCAGAGAAACCACCACCGGCCATGTTTGTGGCATACACGCCTGTACTAATACCGCTGGCTGTGGGGTCGAGCGGATCACCAAAAAGCATTAGTGGTTTTTGACTAGTAATATACTGGCCACTCGCCACTGCTTTTTCAAAATCCGCGAGCTCGTGTCCGGCATTTTGAAACCGCTCCAAATCCTCGGGCATCCAGTACATAGAATGTGGCTCGTCACCATTACCCATTAAACCAATTAAGCTTGGGTGGCTACTGAACTCATTCCAAACCGTGCTCAAAGTATTAACAAACCGCGTCCGCGT
>CAYZDG010000081.1:0-3205 GCA_964477165.1 uncultured Gammaproteobacteria bacterium | reverse complement strand
GCGCCGCAAATTGCCAAGGTAATGCAAACAGTGCCAACCGATCGGCAGACTATGCTGTTCTCGGCCACCATGCCGCCGGAAATTATGCGTCTAGCTGCTGGCTATATGAAGCTACCGGTGCGCGTAGAAGTTGCGCCAGCGGGAACCACGGTCGAGCTGGTAACACAGGAGGCCATGTTAGTGCATAAGAATGACAAGGTGCAGCTACTGGATGCGGTGTTGGCTAAGCATCGTTGTACAGTGCTGCTGTTCACTCGCACTAAGCACGGAGCCAAGAAGCTAGTGCGCCAGATTTTAGCTATGGGTCACACTTGCGCCGAGATTCACGGCAACCGTTCGTTGGCGCAGCGGCGAGAAGCACTAGATGGATTTAAGTCTGGCCGCTACCGCGTGCTAGTGGCTACCGACATCGCCGCGCGCGGCATTGACGTGGCCAACATCGGTTTAGTACTGAACTTCGACGTACCGTCCACGCCAGATGACTACGTACATCGCATCGGACGGACGGCGCGCGCTGGCGCTGGCGGTCACGCCATTACCTTTGTTATGCCCGAGCAACGTTCTGATTTACAGGCCATCGAGCGGCTAACCAAGGTGCGCGTGCCAATGTCACCACTGCCCGTGTTGCCGCCGCAGCGCCAGTTAGCGCCCGAGCGAGCCGAGCGCCCGCGGGGTGGGTACAGTAGCCAGCCACGCCGCCGCCGCAGTGGGGGAGCGTCATCTGGCCCGCGTCGCAGATTCAGTCGGCGATAGGTGGCCGGGCGTGGTACTATTAAATAATTACTAACCCACCTAATCACCCGTATGGCTAAACAAAAACCCAAAGCGCCGTTGTCGTTCGGCACTCTGATCATCGTTGGTCTCATCGTCATTTTTGTGACAGTGTGTTACTTCTCGCTACCGTGGCGAACGGCGCAACGGATGCACCGAATTCAGCCCCCCATAGCCTGCACTATGGAAGCGCGGCTTTGCCCTGATGGCAGCGCGGTTGGCCGTAGCGGTCCATGGTGTGAATTCGCGGCATGCCCAGTTGTCCAAAATCCGGAGACAACTGGCGGCATTATCTATCGTAACGAACGGTACGGCTTCAGCCTTACCCTGCCCGAGTCATGGCAGGGCTACCGAGCCTCGGTCGCAGCTGATGACGGCAAGACAACCATCTGCTTCTACTTCGCCGGTAGCCGACCATTCTGCGCCATGCAGCTATTGGCGTACACGCCGGAGCAGTGGAGCAAGGTGAGCGTTATAGGCAGTCAGGCTCTGGTCAGCCGCGCTATTGCGGATGATGGTTCCGTCGTCGCCCTCGACTACTCACCTGGCTGCGTGCAGATGGATGCGATGCAGTGCGCCCGTAGCCGTGAGGTACCCGGTATCTTTAGGACGTTGTCTTTTTCGCCCTCGGCATAGCGTCGCCGAGTTTAGTTCTACATATTTACTAGCCTATAAAACGAGAGGAGGTGACCAAGAATGAATAAACTTTCAACCATGGATTGGGTTACGTTCGTGCTTGTCATCATTGGTGGCATTAATTGGGGTCTGGTCGGGGCGCTAGATTTTAACCTTGTCGATACCATTTTCGGCGTTGGTTCAGCTATAGCAACGATCATCTACGTCCTAGTTGGTCTTTCAGCCATTTACTGGCTGTTTATGATGGGCAAGCTCTGCAAGAAGTAATTTTTGATATTAGCAAGAACCCCGTCACGTTCGTGGCGGGGTTCGTTGTTGTTGAAATCAAAGAGCTACTTCAGAAGCACCATACGTTTAGTGTCGACGAATCCGGGCGTGTGCAGCATATAAAAGTACGTACCCGAAGCTAGTGGTGTTGCGTCAAAAAATACAGAGTGACTTCCAGCTTCCATCCGACCATCGATTAGTGTTTCCACCAGTCGACCCTGAACGTCGAAGACAGACAATTTGATAGACGCGGCGGTAACCAGTGTGAATGGAATTGTCGTCGACGGGTTAAATGGGTTCGGGGAATTTTGCAGTAGTTCAAATTCGATTGGTGTAGGCGGTTGAACATCGCCGATTGCCAAACTGCCGTAATTTGTCTGCAGTGTCTCCATGTCGTCCGATGTAATACCTTCAATGCGTGTGCATTGAATACGGAGATCTGCGAGCGTCAAGCCGTCAGTCGGCAAGTTGATATCAACTTGCCCATTAATAGCAGTCGCCGTTTGTTGCCAACCACCATAGAGCGTGGAAACAAGCACTGCTGTGGCGTTAGTAATCAGATGCAAAGTGTTGCCGGAAATTGTAGGTTCGTACGGCTGGTTGCGATTGATCCGTGCTGGCAACTGATCCATTGGCAAGCCGAAACCAAAACCGTCGGCAATTGGGTCTCCCGCGGTCCAAGCCCACAGGAGGTAGTTGTCGTACATGTTCGGCCAGTTGAATATCGCTTCGTTGGCGCCGATGTTCACACCCCGGCAATAGCGATAATTATTTGGCCCGCTGACGGCGTATAAGTCGGTGCCTTGTCTGGCGTCGACGGTGTCGACTATTCCGTCATCGTTGACGTCGCCGCGGAGACGAGTAATGGAATTTTGGATCTGATACGCCTGGGCAATTAACCCGGTGTATAGGGTGTCTCCAATTCGCACCCCTGCCTCAATATTTGACGACGCGTACGTCGTAGTACCCGGAGACTGATTGTTAATGTAGCTCCATCCGCCGACAAAGATGTTGTCTATACCGTCTCGCGGCGGGGTATCAGTCCATTCGGCTCGGTAGTAGGAATTGCCGTTTGAGAATTCATACAATTCACCGTATTGATCAATGTAGGGGTCGATTCTGTATACCGATATATTCGGTATCGCGGGATCGAACTGCGTAAACAACACCGTCGCAAATTCGGCATTCGGCACGTCGGTGTATATCCATTGATGTACAAATGCGAATTCGTCCGGAAGGACGTGCATCGTGTCCATACCGGTATTGTATCCGCCGAAGCGGAGTGTATCGTTCTGCGCTGCCGCCGGAACCGGAATCACGAGAGAAAAGCCGATAATAAATAACGCAACCAACAGAAACAAGGCCGATTTCATGATCTTCATGAGATTTACTCCCAGATTTTTTTGTTTGCCTGGTTAGCCAGGCGCTGTGGAAAATGAATTATCAAGTTTCGAAAGATGCTCTAATTTAGTTGTTTATCATATCTGCATTATTCTGTCAATAGCGAGCAAAAATAGGCAAAGAGCAGGCT
>CAYZDG010000080.1:0-3246 GCA_964477165.1 uncultured Gammaproteobacteria bacterium | reverse complement strand
CTGACAAGTAATTCCTCGTGCGTGGGGCTCCGTATGGTTCCTCATTGAAGCGCACGAGGTTTTGTTATATGTAAGCTTAAGGAAACAATGGACTCTGCTCAACAACTCGTCGTTTGATGAGATTAAAGTAGCTCTCATCACCATGTTCAATTAGCCTAAAAATTGCCCAAGACGCAAAATCCACAATTTGTAGACATTTCTCCTGCTGTGGAGAACGAATTTTAACATCTATATCTAATCGATGGTTACCAGCTAACTGTTGGGTTAGGTAATTGCAAAGATTCTTGTTTAAAAACTTATTTGTCTCTCTCTGCGAAGCAATGAGGTGTACCACTTCATCTGTAGGAACCAATTTCTTCGTGTAAATACGATCTAGTAAAATATTTGCAACGTAATTATATAAAACATGCTTCTCATCTTGTAGATGAGTATAAACCTTCACCTTATTTAGATAGATTGCAACAATTGTAACATCGTGCTCTGCGAGGGCGCCAAGTACTCTCTGACGCGTCACTGGACGCTCCTTATAAGCGTGCAACGTACCGCCGTGCGACTTCATCTCAACCTTCGAGAAGCTACAGAATATTTTCTTCACAATTTTTTCAACCGGACCACGCTTAGTAACAAATAGAGCCGTAACAATGAAGTGTCGGGATGTCTTACTCTTAGAAAAATCAAAGCCTAGATCTCCACTCTCGTCCAAATAAACATACCCCATACACTAACAGGCCTTACGTAGGCCGCGCTTAGTTAGTAGGCTCTTGCCGGTCATAACCTTTGGTTGGGGCAAACCCAGTAGTGCCAGAATAGTCGGGGCGACATCAGCGAGGATGCCGCCTGGCCGCAACTTGGCGCCAATACTCGCGCACGTCTGGCGGTTGGCGCAGGCCAAAATAAATGGCACGGGGTTAGCCGTGTGCTCGGTATACATTTCACCTGTATCTAGATTCACCTTGCACTCGGCATTGCCGTGATCAGCGGTTATAAGCAGCGTGCCCTTAGCCTTTTCCACCGCCGCCCAAATCTCGCCCAGGCAGCCATCGGTAATCTGCACGGCTTTGATAGTCGCCAACAGGTTCCCAGTGTGCCCCACCATGTCGGGGTTCGAAAAATTAAGGCAGATAAAATCAACCGACTTCTCTGTTAGCGCCTGCACCACGGCCTTAGTAATGCCCGGCGCGCCCATTTCTGGCGTCTGGTCGTAACTCACTACATCAGGCGAGGGGATGAATACACGGCGCTCCCCGGCTACGGCGTGAGCATAGCCGCCGTTGAAAAAATAAGTAACATGGGCAAACTTCTCGGCCTCGGCCACGTACAGTTGCCGCACGCTAGAACCGAGGACGAACGGCAGAGCCTGGGGCACGTCACGGCTAGGAAAGGCAGTGAGCACTTGGCCTAGGTCAGGACCAAAATCAGTCATAGCCACAAAACGCAGATGCTGTGGCTGCACGGCGCGGACAAACGAATCTGGGTTGAGCTGGTTAAAATCAGGCTGCACAAACGCCTTGGTCAGCTGGCGCGCGCGATCCGAACGCAAATTAAACAACACAATGGCATCACCATCTTCTACCGTGGCTACTGGCTTCTTATCCTTACCTACTACTACTGACGGACTAATGAACTCATCACTCTCGCCGCGATTGTAGGCCTGCAAAATGGCTTCATCGGCAGACTGCACGTGTCGCCCCTTACCTTGGGTCATTGCTTCGTACACTACCTGGGTGCGATCCCACTTTTTCTTGCGATCCATGCCATAGAAGCGACCAGAAATGGTGGCAATTTGCTCGCCGTTTTTAAACCCGGCGCGTAATAACTTTAAAAGGTTAATGGCGGCGAACCGCGGCGTATCGCGACCGTCGGTAAACAAATGCAAATAAGTGCGCTTAAACTTGTGCCGCACTAGCAGCTCGCACAGCGCGGCTAAATGCTCGGGGTCGGCATGGGGGCTCTCCAGGCCAGTGAGCATACCAACGAGGTGCAGTTTACCCTTTTGGCGTTC
Source organism: uncultured Gammaproteobacteria bacterium (assembly GCA_964477165.1). GTDB lineage: Bacteria > Patescibacteriota > Patescibacteriia > CAYZDG01 > CAYZDG01 > CAYZDG01. The sequence goes on along the minus strand of CAYZDG010000080.1, from coordinate 1,244 downwards.
GGCATGGTGAACAGCTTCCAAAAAAGCTGGGTTCTTAAAAAACTGTCCATCAGCAATGGCCTCGGTAATGTAAAGCGAATCCTGCGCCACCACGCGGCCAGCACCTAGGTTCATGTGCCCAGCCTCCGAATTACCACGCTGGTTATGTGGCAGCCCCACTGCCTGGCCTGAAGCATTAAGCGTTGTCCAGGGAAAGCGTTCTTTAAGCTTGCTAATATTGGGCGTGCCAGCCTGGGTCACCGCGTTACCAGGGCTAGGGGGTGCCTCGCCCAAGCCATCGACGATGGCCAGTACCAGGGGGCTGCTCGGCAGCGCCATGGCCGCTACGCTTCTTGCTCGGCCTGGCTAATTTGCAGCAGGCGGTTGTACTTAGCCACGCGCTCGCCCCGCACTGGCGCGCCAATCTTCACATAGGCAGCGCCAATAGCCACGGCTAGGTCCACAATCCAATGGTCATTGGTCTCACCGCTGCGGTGCGACGCCACTATGGTGTAGTTACTCTCTCGCGCCAGCCGCGCTGTTTCGATAGCCTCGCTAACAGTACCCACCTGATTCGGCTTGATAATGATGCCATTAGCCGCCTGCCGCTTAATACCTTCCTGCAGCCGCGCCAGGTTAGTGGTAAATAAATCATCGCCGATGACCGTAACACCCATTAGTCCAGCGTGAGCACGCAGCGCCTGCCAGCCATCCCAATCATCTTCCTCTAATGGATCCTCCAACAGCCGAATAGCGTAGCGCTGCACTAAATTAGCGTAGAAGTCGCTTAGCTCCTCGCGCGTCAGCGAACGATCCTCCACTGTTAGATGATAGTGGCTGCCGTCGTAGAAAGAAGAAGCGGCGGCGTCCACGCCCAGTACAACTTCCTCGCCCAGGCTATAACCGGCCTCATCCACGGCTTCGGACACCAATTCGAATGCCTGATGTGTAGTTTGCACGCGCGGCGAAAATCCGCCTTCGTCACCCACGTCGGTATCTAAGCCGCGACGGATGAGAATACCGCGTAGTTTGGAGTCGATTTCGGCGGCGGCGCGAATTTGGTCGGCTGTACCGCTAATGCCCCGTGGCACTACCCATATCTCCTGCAGGTCGAGATTAGTGCTGGCATGCTTACCGCCGTTGAACAGGTTAGCCAGCGGCACGGGCAAAATGGGGCTGGCGGAAAGATCAAATGCTTTTTGCAAATGGCGGTACAGTGGCACGCCGGCACTCGCCGCCGCTGCCCGCGCCACGGCCATACTAAC
>CAYZDG010000079.1:0-3279 GCA_964477165.1 uncultured Gammaproteobacteria bacterium | reverse complement strand
GGTTCGTCCGCCTACGGCGGCCTCCCTCGGGACTTCGCTCAGGATGACGTGTTTTATATAGACTCCACGAGGATGACTAGGATTTATAGTATTCTCCGTTTTCTGATTTCTGATTCCTGTTTTCTTCCCCCTTCTACTTTCTATTTTTTAGATTCTACTTTCTACTCCCCCCCTCCCCCATCACCTCTCGCAGACCCTCCAAGCCCCTGTGGACAAGTACGCGCACGGCTCCAGCAGAACGCCCCATAATTGCCCCCACTTCTGACGCAGAAAGACCCTCCATGTGCTTTAGCAGTACTGCCTCGCGTTGATCATCTGGCAACTGCAATAGGGCGCGCTGCAGTTCGTCGGTGGCCACATCTGCGCCTGCATTTTGACTGTTGTGGACAATCTCCTCTGCTGCTTCCAAAGGGCTTGCTGGATGACGGTCTCGGTAGTGGTCAGCTATTGCCGCCCGAGAAATTTGGTATAAAAAAGGCCTAAGCTTTTGCACCATTGGCCTATCCTCATCAGCTACATACTCCAACGCGCGGACAAAGACGTCGCTGACAATATCTTCAGCCTGCTGTTGTGTACCGACCTTAAATGACACGTAGCGATAGATTTCCTTGTTGTAACGCTCGTATATCTTTAAGAACGCGTCGGTGCGACCAGCACGGACGTGTAGAAGACTAATCTTTTCCTCGATATTATCTAGAATCATTAGTATTGGACAAACAAAATACGAACGTACATATACTGTTCGTACTAAATTATTCCCCTAGTTTGTTCACACAGAATACTATAACTTTGCTGGGTATTCGTCAAATAGCGGCTATTGCCAACACAACGAGAAGAATAATGACTAAAACCCAGGTACTAGCGCTTAACCAAGGGGTTGTTAGGTTAAGGCTCCTCATGCGCTGGCCTAGGCGCAGACGTAGCCCCAATACAATGAGCACCATAGCAACAGCAGCCTGTGTTGAGTAGGTAACTGGGAGCAATATAATGCCCCACAGTATCTGCCAATAAATTAGCAGCCAGGCGATCTGAGCCCACCACGGATCTCGCGGCAGGCTGTAGACCCACTGAATATGATGCAGTAATCCAAGGACGTAGACACTACCAAGCGCGGCTGCTACTAAGGTACTTTGAGCAACTAGGAGGTTCCCAAGGCTAAGACCGGTGGCCGCAAACCAGGCTAGTAGCACAGTGAGGACAGCCATCCACAGGCGCATTCTTGCGCCACGTTGGTATGCACTCTGGAACAGAGCTTCACCACTCACCAACACTAGACCTACAGTGACTATTGGCAGCCACTGCCGGAGCTCGGGCTGGTCAACTAATAGCCACAACCATCCACCAGCTAGATACGGCAGTGCTAGAACCAATAACCGCTCCAGTCTTTCGGCCAAACGGACAGCTGGCAGCGACCAGGCGACCCACCACAGTGCTAATAGACAGACTAGGGCAGCAATATAGACGCGCCGCGGCGCTGCCGCGACTACGATAAATGAAATAGCGCATACTGCCGCGGCAAATGCTGGCCCTACCCGCTGGAAGATGATCATGAGGGTAGAATACAGCAGGGGTAGGAAACAGAAAACCGAAAACAGAACAAAAGGTGTCTTTGCGAGGAAGTCCGCCTCAGGCGGGACGACGAAGCAACCTTTATCCAGCGGTACGGCAAAAGGTTGCTTCGCCCATCTTACTGATGGGCTCGCAAAGACACGGCTTCTTGTATCCTGCTAGATCCTTCGACTTCGGTCGCTTGAGGCGACCTTCGCTCAGGATGACGTGTTTTTTAAGCGCCACGAGGGAGAGTGGCTAAGATTTATGGCGTTCTCGGTTTCCTGTTTTCTGTATCCTGTTTCCTGTTTTCTGTATCCTGCACCCCTTCGACTTTCTATTTTCTAGATTCTACTTTCTCTCCCCCTCCCCTACTTCCCCATCCTTCGCTCGCGGCGAGCGTATTCGGCTAGAGCCTCGTCAAAATGGGCTGGGGTAAAGTCTGGCCACGTAGTTTGGGTGAAGTACAACTCGGCGTAGGCGGCGCGCCACAGCATGAAGCCAGATAGGCGATATTCGCCGCTGGTGCGGATGATTAGGTCTAGATCCGGCACATCGGGGGCATATAAGTGGCCCCGGTTGGCTTTTCCGGTTAACTCCCCCCCCGCCGTCACTGTTGCCGCGGCTGCGTCTGCCATCTCGGCATGGCCGCCGTAACCAAGAGCAATATTAAAATTGCCACGGGTATTATTTGCAGTCTCCAGCTCGGCCTTACTTATGAGCTCCTGGAGTTTTTCTGAAAAATCACGTATACGACCCAGGAACCGTAAACGAGCCCCTTGCTTCATAGCATGCTGCGTCCACTCCTTAATCCCCCGCTCGAAAAGCGCCATTAAGTAGCCCACCTCCTCTGGCGAACGGCTCCAATTCTCCATAGAAAAGGCAAAAACCGTAAGGTACTTAATGCCGCGCTCCAATGCATGCTCCGTAATAGTGCGCAGCATATTAAAGCCTGCCTCGTGGCCCTTCATTTTCGGCAGACCCCGCGCCGCGGCCCAGCGGCGATTCCCGTCCATTATAATGCCGACGTGTGTCGGCAGCGTGCCGTTTTCTATATGGTTAAATGTTGACGTTGGTTATTGTAGCAGGTCGGGTACCACTCAACTCCCCTTCTATTGTAGAGTCTGATCGGTAAAACTGGTCGAAGACCATGAGCGAGGTTTGTCGCAGACAAACCGAGTCGAATGGTCGGGGTGCCGGGACTCGAACCCGGGACCTCGTGAACCCGAATCACGCGCGCTACCAACTGCGCTACACCCCGATAGAAAGACCTGGGCGCAGTATACGCACCCAGGTCATTTCCGTCTATTCTAGAACAATTTACCGCACTCGATACACCAAAGTCATTGTTACCGAAATCTCGTTCTGGCCGACTTCTACCGCTGGCGCTGGTACTGCCTCGGTACTGCCGCCCATACCTAAAGCCGCGTCACGAGCGTAGTACATTGGGGGCTGCACTCCGCCCGAATCCTCCAGCACATCGACGATCCTGCCCAAATGCATTCCAGTAGCGGCACTCATTTGCCGAGCCTTAATCTTAGCCTTCTTAATAGCGTCACGTCGCGCCTCCATGCGCGCGGCCTCGGGATCATCTACCACAAACTGGATATCACCCACTTGGTTAGCACCAGCACCAGTGGCTGCCGCTAGCACGTCGCTAATTTTATTCGAATCGCCAATGCTCATTTTTACACTTAACTCTTGGTACAGCTCGTAACCGTCCAATTGCTG
>CAYZDG010000078.1:223-3328 GCA_964477165.1 uncultured Gammaproteobacteria bacterium | reverse complement strand
GCGCCCGGTTTTGAAGCCGACGATATTATTGGCACGCTGGCCACCTCACTGCCGAAAAAAGATATCGACGTGGCTATTACTACCGGCGACATGGATACCTTGCAGTTAGTAAATGAGCGCGTGAGCGTGCACACGTTCGCCCGCGGCTTTTCGGAACAAGTGGTGTACACGCCAGCAGCGGTAACAGCACGTTTTGGTTTTGGCCCCGAAGGTATGATTCAGTACAAAGCGCTTCGCGGTGACCCATCTGACAATATTCCGGGCGTACCAGGCGTGGGTGAAAAAACGGGCGCCGCGCTTATCCAGCAATTTGGCACCGTGGCTGCGATGTACAGCGCCTTAGAAAAAAAGGATCTACCTAAGGGTATTACCGAAAAACTTCGCCAGAAACTACTCGATCACCGCGCGAGCGCGTTGCAGAGCTTGGATTTAGTAACTATACGCACCGACGTGCCATTGAAATTCGACATCGCGGATGCGACGTTGCGCCAGCCTGACGTTAACGCCACGTTCAGCTTGTTCCAACACCTAGGCTTTAAAAGCCTGTTGAGTCGGGTGGATGGCGTGTTTGAGAAAATAAGTTCTAACTCAAAAGAGACCACACCCCCTCCAACTCCCCCTCTCCAAGAGAGGAGGAGGACTACTCAACAGACGCTTATTCCCGTAGTCCCTCTCCCCTCCCTGGGAGGGGAGAGGTTAGGTGAGGGGAGGGCTAAGTACTATCTAGTAGACACTCCTACAAAGCTGAAAAAGCTCGTGGAAGAACTCCACGGAATCAACCGCCTAAGCGTAGACACCGAAACCACTAGCCTCGACCCACTACAAGCCGACCTGCTGGGCATCTCCTTGTGCTGGCAACCGGGCACGGCGTATTACGTTGCCACACATGATGATAAATTTCGCCAGCACGCACTGGATGCGTTACGTCCAATTCTGGAAAATAAAAACATCACTAAGGTCGGGCACAACTTAAAATACGATATTCGCGTACTGGCTCGACACGGCCTTAATCTAGCTGAACCAATTCAAGACGCGCTCATTATGATGTATCTAGTGAGCCGCACTAGTCGCAGTTTTAAACTAGATGATTTAGTGTTCTCGGAATTGGGTTATCGCATGCAACCAATTACTGATCTTATTGGCAGCCGTGGTAAAGATCAGCTGAACATGCGCGACGTGCCGGTAGACAAGGTGAGTTGGTACGCTAGCGAGGATGCCGACTTTGCTCTGCGTCTAGCTGACCATTTGTTGCCGCAACTTAAAGCCGACAATCTCGACGCACTCTACCGCGAAGTAGAAGCACCATTAGTACTGGTGCTGGCGCAGATGGAACAACACGGCGTACTAATTGACGCTGATTTTTTAAACGAGCTATCGACCGAACTACATAGCGACCTTAACGTGCTGACCAAAAAAATATACAAATTGGCCGGAACCGAATTTAATATCAACTCGCCCACGCAGGTGAAGCAAGTTCTGTTCGACGATCTTGGCCTCTCGGCTAAAGGCCTCCGCAAAACCACTAAGGGCAGCGGCACTTCTACAGCTGCCGACGAACTTGAAAAGTTAGTGGACGCCCACCCAGTCGTCCCTGTTATCTTAGAGTACCGCGAATTGCAAAAGTTGTTATCTACTTATATCGACGCGTTGCCCGAGTTGGTAAGCACTACCGACGGACGCGTGCACACCAGCTTTAACCAAGCAGTGGCGGCAACCGGCCGCTTGAGCTCGTCTGGCCCCAACCTGCAGAACATCCCCATCCGCACCGAAACCGGCCGCCGCATCCGCCACGCCTTTGTAGCTAGCCACGGTTGTCGCTTGGTTGGCGCCGACTACTCGCAAATCGAATTACGAGTCATCGCCAGCTTGGCTAAAGATACTGCTATGCTCGCTGCCTTTAAAGCTGGCGAGGACATCCACCGCCGTACAGCCGCCGCGGTATTTGATAAACCACCGGCAGATGTAACGTCGGGCGAGCGACGTATTGCTAAAGAAATTAATTTCGGAATTATTTACGGCCTAGGCGCTAATGGTCTAGCCCAACGCACTGGCACTAGTTCAGCCGAAGCTAAAGAATTTATTTCTCAATACTTTAAACTCCACCCCCATATTAAGGCCTGGCTAGATAATACCAAGGCGGCCGCGACGCAAGACGGTTACGTGCAAACCATACTCGGCCGCCGGCGTTGGCTGCCCGAACTACAGTCGGGCGTACCCTACCTAAGGGCTGGTGCCGAGCGCATGGCCATAAACATGCCAGTTCAGGGTACTGCTGCCGATATTATTAAAATTGCCATGGTCAGGGTTGCGGCTGGCCTGGCTAAGGTCAGCGCCGAGGCCAAGCTGATACTACAGGTACACGATGAACTGGTTATCGAGTGTCCGACTGCCGACGCCCCGGCAATAGCCACCTTCCTAAAACAGACGCTCGAGAAAGCATACCAGCTCGCCGCACCCCTGGTAGCCGAGGTATACACGGCCAAACGCTGGGGTGAGATGAAGAATTAGCGCCCTGATGGGGACAACTGTTGATAGCTCTGTGGATAATGTTGTGACAAACACTTAAAGTCGCAATCCAATACACAAATGTCTAGCGGATCTTTTAAGTGAGGCAACAGAAATAGAACTATTCACTGCCTAATATAGCTATTTTTCTCTAGCGATATAGAATTGCATCGCTGTCCACTGTGTGCTATACTACAGAAGTCAAAGGTTGGCTCTTTCCCATATTGACCATCAGCCTAGCTCGTTTAGTTTCTACACCAGAAACAAAAACAAAAACGAAAAGGCAATCTCTCACCTTGGGGGATTACCAGCGAGCTGGACAGATGTACAACATACGTTGCGAATCCTTTCGCCAGAGCTGCACTGTGTGCGGCACAACGGGGGGTACGTAACTCAAACATAAATAGGCTCTCACGAGTCTCGACACAAAAAAATTGTCAGGCCGTAAACGAGAGCCTATTTAATATTCCCCAACCTGGACAATATATTCCAGGTATTTTATAATAAATAAGTTAAATATTATTCCCCTATTTATATGGCTACTGGCTTAAGTCCCGAATTTATTGCTGCCCGTAAAACCCAACTCGAAGAGCGCCGGAC
>CAYZDG010000078.1:0-213 GCA_964477165.1 uncultured Gammaproteobacteria bacterium | reverse complement strand
CTCAAATGTCGCTGATCGCGATCCTCGCTCCCACCGACTGGCTTTTAATGCTGATTTTCCCAACTACGGGGAATCAATGGAAGATAATGCTCTGGAAGTAACTGCTTTCGAGGGTAATTTGGCCATGGAGGAAACCTTAGAGATCTCACTAGAAACTACTGACCGCGCCCTAAAGAAAATTGCCGATGGCACCTACGGCACCTGTGAAAAATG
>CAYZDG010000077.1:0-3350 GCA_964477165.1 uncultured Gammaproteobacteria bacterium | reverse complement strand
AGGCGACCTCCGCTCAGGATGACGTGTTGTATGGGGGCTTTTTGCGGAATGACAATAATTATGGGGCGCGGGTCAGGATGACGTGTTTATATATACGCCACTAGGGTAATGGCTATTTAGAGGCCTAGTCTAGAGTTTGAACCTTGTGTACCAATTCCGCATACTCATCCACCAGCGGGTGCTGCCAGCTGCTGCGGTATGCGTCTAGTAGTTGTGTAGCCAGCTCTAACTGTTGCTGGCGGCCGCGGGTGAATCCACCCCACACCACTGTGCCCATAGCTCCGTGGGCCACCAGGATGCTGCGTAGGTTGTGGATTTTGTCGGCGATTGATACAGCCTTGGCCTCTGGTGCGGCAATGCGAATAGATTGCACGTAGGCGGCCTTGCGTGCTTCCCAGGCCAGTGTTTTATCTTCAGTTACGGCTCTAACAATGGCAACGACCTCGTCGCCTAGTTCCTCCACTAGTTTGGTTTCGGAATAGTCGGTGTCTTCCAGCACGTCATGCACTAGAGCGGCAGCGACCGCGGCCTCGCTGAATCCGTGACTAGCTACCGTCAGGGCTACCACCGTGGTGTGAATGATGTAGGGTGAGCCGCCGACTTTGCGTACCTGGCCATCATGAGCAGTCACCATTATCCTGGCGGCACGCTCAACTAGGCTTAAACCCGCGTCCATGTAAGCTAGCTAATAACGCGATCGAAGACCTTGGAGCGCATCGCCCTAGCCACCGCTTCCCAGTTGAATATTTCTTCGACCATTTGCCGCGCTCGGCTAGTAACTTCGTGAACCTTATCGGGATGTGACATGATGTCAATAATCGCAGCCGCAATTTGCTCTGGTGAATTCTTATCAACTGCCCAAGCAGTTGCTGGTTTGTCTGGATTTCGTGTTGCGTCAAAAATAAATTCCGCCAGGCCGCCCTCCTGCGTTGACACCACTGGTAGACGCGAGGCCATAGCAGAGAGGAAGGCGTTGCCTAATCCTTCTGATCTACTTGGGCCGACAAAGATATCCGAGACTCGGCGGTAGAGGGTAACCTGGCTGCGATCGACTTTACCAGTGAAGTGCACGCGGCTCTCGACCTTCAGCTCGGCTGCCAGGCCACGTAATAACTGTTCGTCCTCGCCATCGCCAACTAGTAGCAAATGGACATTCGTAGGCAGCAGCGTCAGCGCGTGAATAGTGTCATCCGCGCCCTTGGCGTGTACTAGCCGAGCTGTGTTTACTAGCCAAATGTCGCCCGAGTGCTTGCCTAGCTTTTGTTGCAGCTCTGCTACGGCGGGTAGATTAATGTCGTCGGCTAGGTCGCGTGGATTAGCGCCGTTGTGGATCAACTCGATTTTCTCGTCCGCAACACCACGGCGACGAGCCCAGTCTGCTAAAAAGGTGGAGATACACTGGACTACATTCGCCGAGGTAAAGGCGCGTTTGAATAGCGGCCACAACGGTTTCATTACTTTTTCAATATATTCTGGCGGGTCACCCTCCTGCAGCGTTAGCGCGTAACCGACCTTAGGCCTAAACAGTTTGAATATGGCGGCAGGTACGCCGGTGGAGTGAGCCATCATTGCCCAGATAGCGTCGTAGTGGTAGCGGTGGTGCAGTGCCAACGCTTTTAGTGGGGCTTGTAGCTGGTACAGGGGCTTATTCAAATCCAGCGGCAATTTGCCTAAGTCCTGAAACGTGGGAGCCTTTTTCGTAATTCCAATACGATGCACTAAAACGTTACCAATCTTTTCTACCCTTGGCAGCGCTGAATCGTACCGCAGGGTTACCATGTGGAACTCCACGTCGTGGATTCGGTCAGTTATCTCCTTTATTGCCGCCTCGGCGCCGCTGGTGAAATGCGGATAGTAGGCGAGCGAAAAGATGAGGATTCGTTTCATTGCTTCGCTGCTGTTTTAACCTCGGTCGCTATGTAGTCTGTCAGGGTGCGGCGTTGTTGCCAGCCGAGTGCTTTAATCTTGGCACAGTCGATTGCCCCTGATGAGCGGCTCGTTTTTGTCTGTGGGAGAAGTTTTATATCTCCACCGAACATTGTTGCTACGTCCTGTAGCGAGTAGACCTCGCTTGCGCAAATCCCATATTCGTCGTTAGCGCCTTTCTCACCGGCAAGGATAATACCAGCCACAGTATCGTCCACATGAGTGAAGGCGCGTGTCTGCGTGCCGGGGAGTCGTACCTCGCACGGCTTGCCCGAGAGACGACACTGCCTGAATGTTTCAATCACTGTGCCGTAGGCGCCGTTGAATTGTCCCGCGCGCTCACCCGGGCCATAGACGTTGTAGAAGTAGACAATGGAGTAGGGGAGCTGGTACCAGCGGTGGTAATTAGCTACTAGCTCGCTGTTGGCTGCTTTAGCCCAGGTATATGGCGCTAGGTCGCGGCCTTCGGTGCCGTCCTCACGCACGCCTACAAATTTAGTGGACGAACCAGCGTACACCAGCTTGCAGCCATGGCCGCGCCAGTATTCAAGTACGCCCACTGTTCCCGCCATGTTTAGGTCCCAAACCAGCTGCGGTTCATCTAGACTGGCGGCCACACGTGAATACTCACCGAGGTGGTAGATGATGTCTGGCTTTTCGGGCACGCGTCGCGCGATGTCCTTAGTGTGGCCTTCGCGGTAGTCCACGCCTGGCGCATGATTCTCCTTCGAGCCAGTGAAGTAATTGTCTAGCGAGATAACATGGTGATCGTTCGCGGCCAGCCGTCGACACAGGTGCGTACCGATAAATCCGGCGCCACCGGTTACAAGGATTGTTTTTGATGTAGTAGCCATAAGATGCACTATAGCGATTGAAGGTTAAGTATTGCAAGATTGCTTAAAAAATGGCAGGATTTAGCCTCTTGTATGTCGCAGCTAGTCGCACGATTCAACGGTAGTGCCCTGGGCGTTGCTCTGCGGCGGCTCGACATTGCTCGCTTCCTGCGTTACTGCGTGGCTGGCGGCGCGGCCACGGCTACCGATTTTGCCGTGCTGTGGTTTTTGGTGTGGGTGGTGGGCTGGCAGCACCTGCCGTGGTACGTGATCGCGGCTACACTATCCTTCCTGTGCGCCACTGGGGTGAACTTTAGTATTAGCTGGAAATGGGTGTTCGCCGATCGACAAGGGCGCATGGGTCGGCAATTCGCTCGCTTCTTTACCGTTACCGTAGTAGGCATTGCTATTAACAACGGTATTATCGTGCTGGGTGTTGAGACATTCGGTTTAGCCGTTCTATTTGCTAAGCTCATCGCCACTGCCGTGGTCGTCTTCTACAACTTTGCCGCGAATAACTGGTGGGCATTTAGGGGACAGGAAATAGAATCTAGTAAGTAGAAAATAGAAAGTAGAAGAATTCAGAACACC
>CAYZDG010000076.1:0-3387 GCA_964477165.1 uncultured Gammaproteobacteria bacterium | reverse complement strand
CTACTTAGCGGCGTGGACCTCGTGGGTGCTGCCACTGTACGACGCTGGCGGGTACGTTGCCTCATTCGCTCACGCGAATAACTGGGTCACCGAACGGCTACCGCAGACAACATGGACCCTAGTTGCCCCGCGGTGGCGAACGCGCGCTAGAAAAGTAACAGCGCTTCTTATAGAAGGCGCGTGGAACGATAGTCTAGAGCGGCTGATGGAAAAACTGCAGCGCGCCTACCTGCCCCAGGCGCTACGCACTGCTGCGGCCAGTGACGGTACTGGGGTGGTTTTAGATCAAACGAGCCTAAAGATGCATCTAGACGATAAGCGATCAACGATAAATGATCGATATATACAAAAACTTGCGTCACTATGACTTCGCAGCGCTGGAACCAGCTTGCCCACTACGGACTCTACCTTTTAATCTTCTTGCTGCCATGGCAAGCGCGGTGGATTTTTGCCGGCGAACCAAGTTGGCCATACGGACAAATTAGCCTATATGCCACACAGGTATTGCTGTTCGCCGTGGTAACGGCAACATTGTTGGGTAGAACCGCCAGTAGAGACGGGTTTCAAACCCGTCTCTACTGGCCAGCGTGGGCGCTAGAGCTGTGGGCCATCGCGGCTTTACTGTGGGCAGCTGACCAAAGCGTGGCCTTGTACCACGCCAGCTTAATTATTTCCGCCGTGCTGCTGGGCGAGTGTGTGCTGCTACTGCGACCAAATCCACGACGAATCGCCATGGTTTTATTCGGCACCGGGCTTATCCAGGCACTACTAGCTATTTCGCAGTTCACTAGCCAGTACGTCTTCCCTAGCACACTACTAGGGCTAGCCGAACACTCGGCCACGGCCGGTCATGCTGTGCTGCAGACCAGCCACGGCCTACTACTGCGCGCCTACGGCGCACTACCCCACCCCAACATCCTGGGGGCATGGCTAGCGGTTAGCTGGCTGTGTGGTCTAACCCTGCGCGTTCCAATGGGTAGATCAGGCTCACTCGCCTACCGCATGGCGCTGAACTTCGGTCTGCTGGTAATTATGCTTGGCCTGTTGCTGACGTTCTCGCGCGGGGCGTGGATCGCCGCCGCGGTGGGTACTATATGGATTTTAATAATTGCGGCGAAAAAGATTTCTTGGCGCCGCGCCGTGGCTAGCGGCGCAGCGATTCTTATCGCCGTCACGATGCTAACGCTGCCGCTGCTTGGTACGATTGTCGGTCGACTACCCGGCAACGATGCAGCGTTAGAGCAGCTGTCGTACTCGAGCAGACAACAAAGTCTAGTAGACGGCTGGCAGCTGGTACGGCAATCACCACTACTAGGTCATGGCGTGGCGCCACTGGCCGAGCCACCGCACCTAGTGCCGCTAGCTATTGTTGTTGACCTCGGACTTATCGGCTTAGTTCTAGTATTGCTACTAGCGTGGACCATGCGCCCACGGCTACTAAATTGGTACAGCCCACTATGGGCCGTGCCGTTATTCGCTGGGCTAGTAGATCACCACTGGTGGACACTGTGGGCAGGCCTTTCCTTAGGTGTTCTTATGCTCACACTGCCGCAACAAGACACATAAACAGGGCTAGTAGCGATTGACGGCTCCCAAGACTAGGACTAGGGTTGAGCCGTCTTTTGTACCACCAAAAATTAAAGATCATTTACAACCAACATTCACCATACATTGAGGGACTATCAATGATTCAACTAGGTAGCATCGTAGCGCCGACTAAGGCCAGCTACATTATGTACGACTGCCAGGGCGCAGTTTGGGACGTAAGGAAATTCAGTAGCACCGGCCATACTATTGGGGTGCACTTCCCTAATAGACACAGCTGGAGTGTACACGGCCCCGCGAACACCTTCGACCCACTGGGTATTACCTACTTCCAGCGAGAAAACCTACGAGTCGACCGTGGCTGGACGCTAAAGAACGAGTGCTACCAAATCTTTTGCAGAGATACGGTACACACGATAATAAATCGCACCTATCCCTTTCGGCTTGACAGCCAATGTGACCTAAAAGGATGCAGCGAGCTAGCCTTTGGGCGCGCCTGGAGCAATATCCTAGGAACAGCATTCCAGTGGGATTTGTGCCGCGAGCACTACCGAAAATTCAACGGCCTCCTCCGTGACGAACCAGTATCTATTGATGTTAAGGGTGACATCAGCCTGCCGAACGTCCAGCTGATAGACAAGTTCTCCCCACTAGAGCGAACGGCTCGGCTCGTGGCTACACTGCTGTCGGCCACAATTACCCTTACCCCGAATCCTCATCCCTTTCTGCCTTGCGCCCCTTGTGATGTGCGTGGCTGCCGTAACCCGGCGTCCGAGGCCACTATAGTGCTAGCAGCAGACGAAGCAGTGGAGATCTACACCTGCCGCGAGCACTTCCGAGAACTCCACGGCATAATGCAGCCGCTGCTACCGCCGCTCAATTCGGGCTACGAGCAAGTAGCGTATGCGATTACGCAAACGCGGAGGAAAATTGCCGTCCGAGCGGGAGCCAGGACTGCTACACTCTAGCAAGTAGGTGAACTTAACCTAAAACGCGGCCAGAAGGTCGCGTTTTTCTATGCGCGCACCAATCGCCAATGCAGCCGCATAACCGCCTTACGCACCTCTTCCACTACAAACACGCTCGCAGCTACGGGAATAATAATTAGCCAATCGTTCAACGACAGCGGTACGGTACGTAGAATGCCTTGCAACGGAGGGGCGTAGATAGCTAGTAGATGCAAACTAACAGTAACCGCTGTTGCCCCCAAAAGGTACGGGTTGGCAAATGGATTCTGGCGGAACACAGAGCGATTAGCCGAACGACAGTTCCAAGCATTAAACCACTGGAATACGGTTAGGGTGGTAAGAGCCACTGTGCCGGCCTTAACTATATCGTTACCGAGGTAGTGGTAGAACATTAGCAATGTACCAGCGGCCATGGGCAATGCCATCAGTACCATGCGGCGCACCATGGCGCCGTCTACTAGGTAGCGGCTGCCCGCGGGCGCGCGCCCGTCCAACAACCCTGGCTCGCGCGGTTCCATACCTAATGACACGTCAAGGAAAGTATCCGTGACAAAGTTAAGCCAGATAATTTGCGCCGCCAGTAATGGCAGTGGCATACCCAACACTAAAGCAACGGCAATAGTCAGCAGCTCGCCCAAACTAGTAGAAAACAAATAGGTAATTACCTTCTTAATGGTTCGTATAGTACTGCGCCCCTCCTCCACCGCCGCCACAATACTGCTAAAATTATCGTCGAGCAGCACAATATCAGCTGCCTCCTTAGCTACCTCGGTGCCGATTTTGCCCATGGCCACGCCCAAATCAGCGACGACCAGCGATGGCGCGTCATTCACTCCATCACCGGTCATAGCTACCACCTCACCACGACTACGGT
>CAYZDG010000075.1:0-3426 GCA_964477165.1 uncultured Gammaproteobacteria bacterium | reverse complement strand
ACCTGCCAGCCGTCTGTAATTATACTGTCGCAGTCTATTTTTAGTTCGTTCCAACGGCGATGGTACAGCCGCACTGGCTGGCCAAAGCCGTCAGCACCTGCCGTCCAGGTAACATGGTGCACACCAGGGTTTACACGGAAGCCCAGCTCGGCGTGCAGTGCCGGGGTGGTAAGCAATGTAGTTCGCTCGGATAGGTACGAAAGTCCAGTACCAGCTCGGGCGTAGGCCGGCATATTCGGTGGGGTAATGGCCACGCTCGTCGCTGGCTCTAACTTGTTGTCTGCGCCTATTAGACTAATGCGCTCTACCGACTTGGCGCTGAATTCGATGCGAGCGGCGCAGCCTTGGCGTTCCAGCCACACGTCTATTGTGCCGCCGCGCACAGCCACCAGGCCGGGCTGGTCTGCCAGCGTGGCGCGGCTAAAGCCCTGGGGGATTAAGCGATCTAGTAGCTCGGTTGGCCGTAGCCGCGCGCCAGTGTGAACCGTGACTATGCTACTGCGGAAGGCTTCAGGATGAATGGCTTTGCCCGTGAGCGCGGCGATAGTGGTTAACACCACGGTGGGTTCGTTCAGCACTAGCCGGTGCAGTACCACGGGTCGCGGCGTCTGCACGGCCGGCCATACTGCCACGCGTCTGTTGTCGGCCAGCCAGCTGCCAGTTAACTGCTCGCCCCATAATTTTAGTGCCTCTTGCGCCAGCTTTAATTGCCATTCATCTTCCACTAACCAGAACACCGGGCCGTTGGGTCCGCTGTTAGGCCAGCTGGCTACTACGAGTGCTTGTTGGGTAAGGGTGAGTACTCCTGGGAGCACCACGTTACTTCATTTGTTGCTCGGTTTTTTCGGGCACAGGCGTGCGCTAACCAATCATCCTCCGCCCCGAGTAGGAGCGGTTAGGTACCAACACCATAGGTGATGCGGCTAAGATTAGCAAGATCTTGCCCAAGGGGCCGAGCCAGCGCTAGGCTTACAACTTCGCCCTTTCTATCCCCAACAAACTAAGGAGGCCATATGGCCACTTCCCCGTTCTCTGCCTTATTCGCTCACGGTTGCCATCGTCGCTGCTATCGCAGCTATTGCCGCTGCCGAGTCGCTCACCGAAGTACAAAGACCAAATATCGGCCGCGTTCCCGCCTGCGCCGCTCAACAAGATAAATAACCACTAAACGCTCCCCCTAGAAACGGGGAGCTGTTATAGAGCCCTGTCATTGACAGGTGTCAGAATATGTGCTATATATACATTATTAGGAACCTTGAAAAGGAGCATCTAGGTTCTCGGGTACAGCTAGGCAGAGGTACGGCAATTGACCGCACCCTGACCGAACGGCCCACAAATCGCTCCAGAATAGGATTAAAAAATGAGGAAAATCATTTTTCTCATCATGGCGGCCGTCACGGTCGCATCCATGAGCGTCAGTTTGGCGGCTCATGATCCAAACTTTCGTTACCAGGAAAAGTCGATTCAGGACTACCTGGTTATGCAGGAAATTGATCGTCTGTCTGCGGCAAACCCGTGGATAGTAGATATCAATTTACTGCAGCCGGGGCAATCGGTTCGCATACCGATTGATTCGGTTAACGTATGGATGGTCTCCGTCGATAAGTGGCGGAAGGTTCATGGTACGTCCTGCCTTTGGGATATTGCCCGGGCAAGGCTGGACGGAAGCCTGGAACCAGATTGGGACGTGACACGCTCGTTGGAGCCGACGCCGGTTGCTGTACCGCCCAGTACGATCCGGGCAGAGCATGCCGACCTAATTGATCTACTTGGCTGGTTGTGTATTCTTGTGTTGATATCGGTTCTGGTGGTAACGGCCTGGCTTTACCTTGTAAGGCGAGGTAATTACACATTAGCAGACGGTCATCCTCGTTGGGCGTATGCCCCTGATGACTCGCGTAGGTACCCGCCCGTGGTACGTGGCGGGTTAGTAGGCACAAGCCCACTATTGTGGGGTGCACAAATCAGCCAGAGCCACCCGGAACTTAACCGGCTCGGTCAGCCCACGGTGGTTCGCGGTATATTGGTCAGCACAAATGGCCAATCACGGACGACTGTCGAGGTGGAAACAGGCGAGACGCAGAAGAGCGGAGCTCGCATGACGCGTATGCTGCGCATCATGAATAATCAGGAAGCCGCGCAGGCAACCTACCCCAATGGGGAAGTTCACTATTTCTCGTGGGGTTGTGTGAATGGTCTTGTTGGCGGCCAGCACCTCGGCTTACCAGAAGGTTGGATCTTCGTGGCGAACCAGGGACAGCAAGTGGCTACCAGCACTGTCATCCCTCCTGTTGTCGCTGCTTCTACGGCCAGCCCGTTGGCGCCAGCAGAAAGCCAGTCCGAAGCCGCAGCAGTGGTGCCTGCATCCGAGGCCCCCGTTGCCCGTTTGGAAGTTGTGTCTGTGACTCGCGAATTTACCGGTCCGGCGCTTCGTTTCAGTCGCGCCAAAGCCGAGAACGGATCCCAAAGCGACCAGTGGACTGTTGAAGCCACGGGCGACAACTCCCCAATTGATCACGTCGTTGTTGGAGCCGGGGAAACCGGTAATGGAGTGGAGGTCCACTTCTACCGTCAGCCAGTTAAGAAGTAACAAACAAACGGCCCCGGTCGCCTTAGGCGACCGGGGCCTCTTTCTTATCCCTAAAATCTAATCTAGCTCGCTAACAGCTGGTCTAGCGCTGTCTTAATCTGCGAAAAGGGTACAGCGCCTTCCATGGGGATTTGCTTATCGCCAGTCAGGACAACGCTGTAGGGCGTACCCTGGGCGCCAGCGGCTTCACCAGCGGCGATGTCAGCTTGGATTTTAGCGGCGTACTTGCCCGAAGCTAAACACGTTTCGAACTTGGCGCGGTCTACGCCCACTTGCTCGGCCAGTATTGGCAGCTGTGCTGGGTCTAGCCCGTTGTTGGACGGCGTGACTTCATAGATCTTATCGACAAAGGCCCAGAATTTGTTGCTGCCACCTAGCTCGTTTACACACTCGGTCGCCTCGGCTTCCTTAGCTGCCTTAGGGTGAAGTGAGGCGAGTGGGAAGTGGCGGTAAACCCAAGCCACCTGGTCGCCGTACTCCTGCACCACCTGCTTCATGGTGCCGTGGAAGTCCTTGCAGTAGGGACACTCGGTGTCTGAATACTCGACGATTGCCACCTTAGCCTTTTTTATGTCGCCGCGGATGTGATCCTTATCCGTTACTGGCGCCACGGTAATTGCGGGCTGGCCAGACGGAGTAACTGGTTCGTTAGTGTCGCCACCAAAGGTGGTACCAGATGAGCCCTTAGTCAGCGACCACACAAAGCCGGCTGTACCAGCAATAAGTAGGCCAAAAACTAGACCCACTAAAAAGATGTTAAGCGGGGTAAATTTAAACTGTGACTGTTCGTCCATAGTTCATTTTTGGTTAGTGAATTCGTGGGGGCAGTATACAGG
>CAYZDG010000074.1:0-3431 GCA_964477165.1 uncultured Gammaproteobacteria bacterium | reverse complement strand
ACAGCTGCATGATTTTACTATCATTATAGCCTCGTTCCATTCACGCCAGGTTTATTACAGGGTACTGTGTTCTCATGATTGGAATATTCGACTCTGGCCTAGGCGGGCTCACGGTGTTAAAAGACATCCGCCACCAGCTACCGCAGTACAGCTATTTATACCTGGCCGATAGTGCCCGCGCGCCTTACGGTGGCCACAGTAAAGAAACTATTACCGAGTTCAGCCGCCAAGCAGCTTCGTGGCTATTTGATCAGGGTTGCAGCTTAGTCATCTTCGCCTGCAACACTGCCTCGTCGCAGGCGCTGCGAACGCTGCAACAGAAGTGGCTGCCGTCTGTAGATACGGATCCAACTAAACCCAAGCGGATACTGGGCGTAGTCCGACCGCTGGCCGAAGCAGCAGCTCAAAAGACCAAAGGACGAGTTGGGGTATTAGCCACGCGAGCCACGGTGGAATCCAAGGCGTTTGTTCTAGAGCTAAAAAAGCTTTCACCAAAAACAAAGGTGCTGCAAAACGCAGCGCCGTTACTGGTGCCACTGATTGAAGAGGGTTGGATCAAGCGAACAACTACGCGGCACATCTTAAAAGGCTACCTACGGCCGCTACAGGACGCCAACGTGGATACACTCATCCTAGGCTGCACCCACTATCCCTTATTGCTACCTATAATTCAGAGCCTGATGCCAAATAAGACGAAGATCCTCCATGCCGGCCCTGTGGTCGCGGCCAAGCTGGCTGACTATTTACAGCGACATTCAGAAATCGAAAAACAGCTCGACCAAAAAAAGACAATAAAATTCGCGACAACAGATGACCCAATGCGTTTCGCCGAACAGGCGGGACGATGGTGGCCAAAGGTTGGAGTTAATGTCACCCGCGCCAGCCTACGCTAATAGTAGGCAGACTAGATCCTTCGGCCCGCTACTACGGCCCTCAGGATGACGAGATTCAATAAACGATAAAAATATAATTGGTATTAGATTTAGTATTCGCCTTAATAAGGAGCGAGGTATTACTGCGTTACTTATAATCGTCATCCTGAGCAAGTCCGCCCCCCAAGCGGACGCCGCGAAGGATCTAGTTTTCCCAATTCGCTGCTATGTCTTCCCACTGCGGGTTCATTGCCTCGACGAGCGCGTTCTTGCGCTTTCTTGTCCACCCCTTTAGCTCCTTCTCTCGGCTAATTGCGTCATTAATGCTCTGGTACTCCTCATAGTAAACAAGGCAGACGCAGTGATACCGCCTGGTGTATCCAGGAATTAACCCTAACTTATGCTCACGAACACGCCGCGTTAAACCATTCGTAACGCCGATATACAACGACCGACGATTAATGCTGCACATGAAGTAAACGTAATAGACTTCAGGACGCATAAAAATGGCAGCTAAAAAGCTACCATACCGACTAAGGCGTTACCAGTGAAGACCCTTCCCTCTCACTACTATTCGGGGTCAGGATATCTAAATTTTCAGCAATCCCACCTTCTCGCTAATCTCGGCCAGGGTAGCGTTAGCAATGACGCTCGCTTTTTTGGCGCCGTCGGCCAATACTTCGCGCACAAACTCGGGCTTGGCTTCTAACTCCTTAACGCGCTGGCGATACTCTTCAAAGTGGCTAGCGATGGCACCAGCTAGTACCTGCTTTAGCTCGCTGTACTTTAAACTGCCGTCGTCCGCACCCTTTTTATATTGGCTGTAAACCATGGGGTCAGCGAATTCCTTAAGCAAGGCAAGTAGATTGGCAGCGCCGGCAGACTTGCCATCACCGCCATCGGTAACAGCCTTGCTAATTTTCTTGCTAATAACCTCGGGCTCGTCGCGCATAGCAATGTAGTGGGCGGACCCTAGGCTCTTACTCATCTTGCGCTTGGGGTCGAGCAGCGACATTACTCGCGCTTGCTTAGTTAGTAGCGGCTTTGGTTCGGTCAACGTAAGTTTATACGCCGTGTTTAGTTTGCGACAGGCAATCCGCGCCAATTCCAAGTGCTGTATTTGATCTTCACCCACTGGCACTGCCTCGGCGCGGTACAGCAAAATGTCGGCAGCCATGAGGCAGGGGTAGGTCAAAAGTCCAGCGTTGACCTTGCCATGCTGCTCGGACTTTTCCTTAAACTGCGTCATCCGCTCAAGCTCTCCCATCGGCATGATGCAATTAATCAGCCAGGCCAGCTGGGTATGCGCTGGCACGTGCGACTGCACGCAGACGGTTGCTACCGCTGGGTCAATGCCAAGCGCTAGTATATCCACCGCTGTTTCAAACTCCTGCGTCCGCAATAACTCGGGCTTCTGCGGCACGGTCAGGGCGTGCAGGTCGGCAACGAAAAAATAACAGCTGTACTGCCGCTGTAGTTCTACCCATTGCCGCAAAGCCCCTAGGTAATTGCCTAAGTGTAGGTTGCCGGTGGGCTGGATACCCGAAACGAGGACTGGCATGAGGTAAGGATACAGGAAGTAATTACCAATTACCAAATCCCAATAATCGAATGCATTTCAATTTAACGATAATTGGAATTTGGTGCTTGGTCATTGGTAATTATTCATCTTTACACCTCAATTATAACCGGCAAAATCATGGGCCGGCGGTCGATTTTGGTAACTATGAACTGACCCAGCTCATTACGGATTTGATCTTTAATATAATTAACATTAGCCCCCTTACCCCGACTAGCGCCCTGCAGCAGCTGTCGTAACAGCTGGCGCGCCTGCTCGATAAGCGAACGACTTTCGGTAGTAGTGGGCTGAACTAGCCCACGGGTAATAATCTCGGGCTTACCAATAAGCTTGCCAGTACTGCCCTGCACCGCCGCGACTACTAATATCATGCCGTCAGAAGCTAATGCCTGACGGTCACGCAGTACTACGTGTGATACGTCGCCCACGCCTAAACCATCCACGAACACGTGGTCGGCTGGCACGCGCTCCTCGGTTAGCTTGCCGCCATCGCGATTAAATGAAATAACCTGGCCGTCATCTGGTACCAGTACGTGGTCCGGGCTCCAGCCCAGACGCATAGCTGTCTTGCCATTTTCCCTAAGCATGTAGTAGTTGCCATGGGTAGGCACCACATAAGTAGGTTTAACCAGCTGCAGCATTAAAGCAATGTCGCCCGCCATAGCGTGACCACCAGCATGCACATCCATTAGCTCGTTGTGGTACACATCGCCAGCTTGGCGGTAAAGCGCGTCCTTAAGGTGCTGCACCGTGCGCTCGTTGCCGGGAATAACCGAGGACGAGAAAATAACGGTGTCAGTTTTTAGCAATTTAAGGAAGCGATGGTCGCCGTTAGTAATACGCATTAGCGAAGCGCGCTCCTCACCCTGAGCGCCGGTGCACATAATAATAACTTTATTCAATGGATAATCATCTACCTGCGCCACGTCAATAATGGTGCTGGGCTTAAACTTAAGGTAGCCAAGTTGCTTGGCAATGGC
>CAYZDG010000073.1:0-3553 GCA_964477165.1 uncultured Gammaproteobacteria bacterium | reverse complement strand
GGCTACTGAACTCATTCCAAACCGTGCTCAAAGTATTAACAAACCGCGTCCGCGTCTCATCTAAGGCGTAACGAGGGTGGTCATAGCCATAGGTGGTGAAGGTATTGGTATTTCCTAGCCACTCAAAATAATCGGCATCTTGGTTACGAATCGCGACCGCGTTTGGGGCAACCTCCTCCAAACCAAGAATCTCCCAATTCAGCGGAACAGTTCCTTGGTTTATGATAAGAATTCTGTATTGATTACTTGGTGTAGTTGGATTGGGAAAATCAAATGTATTTGTGCCTAAAGCCTGTTGGTAATTTTCGTAACCGATTTCCCGAAATTTAGAAGTCCCCCACGAGGAAGGGTACCAACGTATTTGAACTCCATCTCCGGATATATTAGTTGTCAGGCGGAGCAAACGATCACGCTCGTCGGCATTAGTAAAATCCACAGTAATAAATGCTCGGGTTTCACCCTGCCCCGGGGGAGGTAGGGTGCCACTGGTTTGCGACAGACGCGACAAAAAGTTGTAGGGTGTGTCACCTATTTGTTTAAGGCGAATCGCTCCCCTTAGCTGCACATCGCTGCTAGCCATTGGAGACTTTGTTACCTTAGCCGAGAGAAGGATGATCTTAACTGGCCGGCCGTCTGGGGTTCGCAAAGTATCAGCGTAGCTTAAAAACTGATGATAGGGGCTACAGAAACGCCCAGCGTGATTAATACATGGATTCCAAGGGTAATTCGGATCAAGATCATTAAGACCCTGATAATACCGGGTGGGGACCATAAATTTATTAATACCCATCGCTACCGCCGTAGTCATAGTATCCATGGCCCACTGAAACCCGTCAGGGGAGGAAGCGTAATCTGGAGGTTCAGCCAACTGTAAAACCCTATCTAGTAACTCGGGGTCGGTTGTTGCCTGAATTAATACCTGCTGGCTGTACCCAGCAGTGGGATGATAGGCGCTTATGGCATAGTGGTACGTCGTATTTACCATAAGCCCCGTGTTAACGTAGGCCACCGCAGTTGCCGTGGTAGTAGCAACTGTAATCACATCAGGCGCCAGGGGATTATTTATCGTTGAGCTCGCACGGTAAATAACGTAACTGGCTACGTCGGGACTATTTGATAACGCCCAGCTAAGAGCGACCTGGCGATAACTGCCAAGGGCCATAAAACCTGTCGGTGGATTTACCGGCATCGCGCTAGAGCTACTGCCTTGGGTCGAGGCGAAAACTACCACTAAGGTGCCAAATAGTCCGTTTGGGCCACGAGCCCGAACACCAAAGTAGTACAAAGTTGAAGAAGCAAGATTTGTTACGGTGTAGCCTGTAGCGCTACCACTGGTGGTTGCCGCCGCCGCTACACCAGCTGAATTTACTTGGTCGAATAAACTCGTCGAGTAGTAAATCGCGTAGTTGGTAACTCCTGCGGTAGCAGATAAGGTCCACGATAGTGTTACCCGCCGGTTACCACCTAGTGCCACTAAGTTAGTAGGGGGCTGGGGAGGAATTGTTGCGTCAGCGCGTAGTGTACTTGCGGATGTAGTAACGTATGGACTGAATGTTTCACTGTAACCCACTGCTCGGACCGCGTAATAATAAGTAGTACTCGCCTGTAAGTTTACGTCGCTGTAACTGGTGGTAGACGCAGATCGAAAGGCAATTAACGTTACCGCGCTACCATTAATGTTTACAATTGGAACAAACGCGCGATACAGCTGATAATTAGCAACTGCGCCTCCACTACTAGGCGCAGACCAACTTAGTGTAACTTGCATGCTGCCACCAGACGCACCAAAATTCCGTGGCGCGCTCGGTGCCGTGCTTGTGGGGACTGGTTCTGGTAACTGGTTTGTGCTCGCCGTGTCAGTCCGGTCGTCCGGCCGCCCTGCTATGACCTGTTCAAAGCCACTAATACTAGGTCCATTGGGAATTACTGCTATTACCTCGGGTGATACTACACGGATGTGGTTGGAAAAGTAGCGGTTCAGTCGCAGTACCTCCTCGGTTATGGGCTGCCGTACGCCGTCGTGAATATAGTAAAGGGAGCCGTTCTGGCCGCTCCTCACTGCCACGCCGTTTGGTAAGCCGTTAAGTAGTGGTCCGTCGGTATAGGCAGACCGAAATACGTCGGGCAGGGTCACCACTTGGTCGAAACTAAAATCTAGACGGGCAAATGTGGCCTCGTCCGGCACCCAACGCAAAAGGCCACCCTGCTCCACAGCGTACACTTTCGCTTCGCTTTCGAAGCGCACAAATCTAACGTTTGGACGAACAGGAATAAGGTTCCCAATGGGGAAACTAGCTAACTCTCCGTCCCCTATTATTTGAACATTATCAAAGTTGTGGTACCAGCTGAAGTAGGTACTCTCATTAGGGAACACGTACCGCTTCCCGTCGCGTCCCACATAGTAAACAGTAGAGTTGGAGGCAATACGGATCAGTGAGCCTTCAACGGGGGCAGCGCGTGCAGTTTGGATCTGCGGAGCTAGTCTGGGTAGTAAGCCCTGGCTAAGGATAATCAAAATTGCCGCGGCAACGGCGGCTTTCGTTTTTGTTTTTACGGGTATCCGCAGTGGGTCCATAGCAGAAACGTCCGACCGCGGCTATTCGGTCGAGTACATACCTAATTACTATAGCAGATTTTTTGCGTATTTGCAAGCCCAAAACCTAGGCTCTTCACTGCCTTATCTCTCTCCACCATCCCAATCAATATGAAATGCTGTTCAACTATGCCAACGATTTCACTTTTTCTATGATTGCAGCCTTATTCTGGACACCACTAAGACGATGTACTGGTTGGCCGCCCTTAAAAATGATCAGGGTGGGGATGCTCATTACCTGGTACTGCTCGGCTAGAGCCTGATTGGCATCCACGTCCACCTTGCCTACTACCGCGCTGCCATTCAGCTCATGGGCTAGTTCTTCGATAACCGAAGCCATGGCCCGACACGGACCACACCAATCGGCGTAAAAATCCACTACCACGGGCTTATCAGACTGCAGTACTCGAGCCTTAAAGTCGGCCGCGGAAAAATGGGTAGCGGGCATAAGGTAAATGTTTACTCTAGATAGAGATGGTAGAAAGCTATTATAGCGAGCCGTGGGGCAGATGTCACCTTTAGGGATAAAATAGGACAAAGGGCACAGAACACCAGTACATCAGAACACCAGTACACCGGAAAATCCGAAATCCTAAATCCGAATGACTAACTAAGAGATAAATCCCAAATCCCAATAACCAATATCAAAACCCACAACACACTTATAGACCTACAAGCTACAAGCTAAATTCCTACAAGCTATCCCCAAACCTACGCTCTGCTCGACGACCCAAACAACCGCATCTTCTGGCGCACGACTTGGGTCATTAAATCTCGGGCTGGGCCTAAAATTTGCCTGGGGTCAAACGATTCCGGCGACGTTTGAATAACCTTGCGCACCGCGTCAATAAACGCCAACCGCAAATCGGAATCGATGTTCACCTTGGCCACGCCGAGTTTAACGGCGTTAAGGATAGATTGATCATCAACCCCGTGGGCCGGACCAAATTCGGCGCCATA
>CAYZDG010000072.1:0-3593 GCA_964477165.1 uncultured Gammaproteobacteria bacterium | reverse complement strand
AGACAGCCCCCCACCTTTTTTATATCCTTCTAGCACAAATGGCCAATAGGCCAACCGAGGAACCTCACCTAGTGTGGGGTTCCGATTTATTTGTTGGCAGAATTAAACGAGCTACTAGTGAGGTAATATGGTCAAATTCCTTACGACTAATTTTATGCATTACCTAAATCGCAATTTACAATTTTGCAAATACAAAAACGACCCCCGTGTTACAAGGGTCGTTTTAAGTTGAGCGAAACTAAGATGCGTTAGGGTAGCGACTAAACGTCTAAGCGCTTGCGTCGCGGAAACACAGGAAGCACATGTTATTCCTGTGATCATCCGAAAGATCACTGAGGTTGAAGAGGAAGGCGCCGTCCGCGCGGCAGGCCAAGTTCGACACTTGGTAAAGAGGGTTGCAGTCCCGCCAAAACGGGTCTGCGTCGTACGACGTGTAGCAAAACTCCTTGGGTAACTCCTCGCGCTTCGACCAGACCAGAGTCACACCCTGGGCACCCAACCAGAGATTACCCGGTTGCTGGCGCAAGAATTCCATTTGCTTGATTGAACTCGTCTTACGCCCCCCCGCTTGCTTGAACAAGTTAACCGCAATCTTCATTCCTGGGCACAGTCTGGCGCCCGATCTGTCCCCTAAGTACTCGTCCGTGATTCCCGCGTTCACGTAATAGAACCTCTCCCGATTCTTTTCGACGAAGCGGTTGAGGTGGGCGTGAACGTAGTCCGCGGGAACTTCGACGATCCCGAGATCCATCACCAACTTGAACTCGTTGGTAGAGGCAGTCTGGATCGGCACTAGAGCACTCGAGAGGCGCTGCTGTAGGTCGCTCTGGTTCTTGAGATAGCCTTCGGCAACCTGTTGACCAATCTTTTCGGGTCTCGGAAATTGCATAATTGCGGCGGCTAATAATTGCCGGTACCAGCCGGCGGTGTTCTCTGACGGGTACCAGCGGGGGCGGGGGGTCGGGTACCAGCGGGCGGTGTTCTCTGGGGTGGCTGTGCTACACATGGTAGTTGTTCCTTTTTTTCAATGATCTCCTGGGTTCTGCCAGGCCAGTTCGCTAGATTATCTAGCAATATCTGGATTATTAGCACATATTCATAATCATGTCAATGGACATTTTATCTTGACCCTTCTCTTCCTTACACCTACAGTGCTTTGATTTACTCAACTATGGATGAGCAACTAATCGCCAGTTTTTTCGAAATTCTACAACGCAGCCGGTGCGTGGCTATTGTGCTGCGCGAGCAACCCAGCGTGGACGCGGCCGCGGCCGCACTGGGCTGGCAGCAATTATTGGCCACGACTGGACACGAAGTAACAATAATCGCTGGCAATGGTCTACCCAGCCAAGTAATGTTTTTACCAGGCGCTGCCGACGTACGTCGCGATTTGTTACCTACGTCCCTTACTGTAACAATAGCTACTGGCGACGTCGCCGTGGGTAGAGTTCGTTACGAAATCGGCAATGGCTCGTTACAGGTACACATCCAACCAGCCAACGGATCGCTCAACAGCGCCGCGGTTACGGCTACCCCGGGCGAACGCCCGTTTGACCTACTATTAAGCATTGGCTGCCCCACGCGCGAAAGCTGGGGTGGTGTGTTCGAGCGTAATCGCGAGCAGTTATTGCATTGCCCCACTGTGGCCTTAGATATTCACCCAGGGCACCAACGCTATGGGCAACTAAATTTACTCGATATTGCCAGCCCCAGCCTCTGCGCGACATCACATAATATTTGGAGTAAGCACCAACCTGACCTGGCCTGGCTCACTGCCGATGTAGCCACTTGTTGGTACGCTGGTATTGTGGCCGCCACCGACCGTTTTAGTATTCCGCAGGTAACACCATCTGTTTTAGCATCTGCGGGGCAACTACTGGCCGCTGGCGCTAACCGCGACGCTGTTATGTCGAACCTTTACAAGCGCCGCTCGGTAAACGAGGTAAGGCTGTGGGGCACCGCGTTAGCCACCCTAGATTGGGATGAGGCAACGCGCTTAGCCTGGTGCACTATCACCCGAAATGATGTTATTCACAGCGGTATTGATGATATTGAACTTGGCCACCTGCTGCGAGAAGTATCATTGGCCTCACCTCACGCTGACGTAACCATGCTTTTTTACGAACGCGGCCCCGAGGAAACAGTGGTGTCGGCGGCAGTACCAGGAGCAATAGACGCGCTACTACTACTGCGTCAGTACCAGCCGCTTGGTGACGCTGATTTAGCCACCGTCACCGTGGCCGCCAGCCTACCCAATTGCCGCAACCAAGTGCTGGACTCAATTCGAATAACCTTGGCGGCTGCCCGTGGCTCCTCTACAGTACTAACACCCAACGGCCCGTAGCTTCCGCCAGAGGCGGACCCCGAACCCTCCGTGGTTCGGGGCAACGGTCTGACCTTGAAACATATCCTCATGTCATTCATCTCTACTTCGGCCCGTAGCTCAACTGGTTAGAGCAACGCTCTTATAAGGCGTCGGTTGGTGGTTCGAATCCACCCGGGCCGACCATTCGACTCCGCTCCTCGTACCTCGTCGCTTCGCTCATGGTCTTCGACCACTCATACCAGAAACGTTGGAAATATGAGGAGTCGAATGTCCTGAGCGGAAGCCCGCACAGCGGGCTGGAGTCGAAGGGCACCTTGCTTTAATAGTACTTTTTTCCATGCCCACATCCGCAATGCGCCTCGATAACCTTATCGAGATCAAATGCCCCAAGCGAGTCGAGGGACAATATTTTATGTATCTCCTTGCCTGCCATGATGGCAGTCTCTACTGTGGGTCTACAGAAAATGTTCCGCAACGACTCAAGCAACATCGTGCAGGAGAAGCAGCTCAGTGGACAAAAAAGCGACTCCCAGTAAAACTTGTGTACTACGAGACGTACCCAACATTGCAGCTAGCAAGACAACGCGAACGACAAATAAAAGGTTGGACTGTAAGGAAGAAACTAAATTTGATCACCGGCAAATGGAAAAAGCAAAAATAGTTGTTATTATATTCACAATCTCCAATCCAGTACACGCATAATGCCTAGCGGCCATCCACCGATAAGTCCACCAACGGGCTAGGGTAGACGTGTGGTTCAGGAATTAGTATATTCCCACTGCTTCGGCTGCGGCCGTAGCGACGAGTTGATTCCTAGGCTCGCCAATGCAACTTCACACCAATAGTACGGGCATATAGCTCAGCTGGTTAGAGCGCCACGTTGACATCGTGGAGGTCCCCCGTTCGAATCGGGGTATGCCCACCATTCGACTCGCCCTTCTAGGGCTCGCTCATGGTCTACGACCAAGCCAAGTCGAAAACGAAACTTATTAATGTAGGATCGAATGTCCCGAGTGACCAGAGGGAGTCGAGGGGCACCATGCTTAAGTTCCTTATCCTGTGTACTGTGTCCTGTGTCCTGTGTACTATGCACCCATGACTACCTGGATCGTACCCCAAAACGCTGGCCGGCTTCGCCTGGACGTGTTCGCCGTGGCTCAATCTGGCCTGCCACGGCACCAAGTGCAAAAGATCATCCGTGCTGGCGGCGTACAAGTAGACGGCCGCCCAGCTACCAGCGTGCACGAGTGGCTAATGCCTGGCGCCA
>CAYZDG010000071.1:0-3637 GCA_964477165.1 uncultured Gammaproteobacteria bacterium | reverse complement strand
AATGCGCTATTTGGGCCAAGCCCATGGCCGAAAATTGCCCCGACTGCGGCTGGCCGCTAGTACAGGGCGCCAAGGAAACTATTAAGTGCTCGCACAAGGGATGTAGTTTCAAAAAATAGAAAGCTATACGAAAACCCCCGGCGTATGCCGGGGGCTGGTTGTTTTAGTTATGCACTATCAACTCGAGTGATGGCCGAAACATAATCTGATTCTCTACGATATTTCTTGCAGCAACACCGAGGTCTCTTCTGTTATGCAGCAAGTAATTGAAACACACTTGTCGTTTTCTTTTCGGCCGCGACGTAGGATCAGTACAACTATGGGAAAGGTAATAATCATTATTACTTTCATGTGTACTGACCAATGCCTCTCCCTCTGTTCCTAGGCCCAAGGTTAGGCTAACGATTGTCCTAGTTAGGGCCAACAACGGCGTGGTCTCCTCGTAAGGAGACTTGCCGTGGAATTCGATAGAGCTATTAAGCTCGATAGGGAAACCCTGACTCTTGCGTGGCCAATCCAAAGGCAATATGTGCCACCCACCAAAATCAGCCTGCTCACTAGCTAGGTGGTCCCAACATGGTGGTAGCTTGCCTCTACTAGCTGACGCCTCTGTACGATCACAATTAGGCATTTGATGCTCCATTTTTAATAAGCCAGGACCAGCCAGCAAGGCGTGCCACGAGTGAATTGAAAATAATTCACTGTGTATCTTTCGCGGCATCCACAGCACCAAATGAGTTTCGGCTACCTTAAAACGATGATCATAGGGACCTGTCTTTTTCAAAACCTCATTAAGCTTTACAAACTCAACGTGGGAGGAATTGACTTGTTCTCTGGTAAACTCCAAATCAAAATAAAACTTCCAGTGCTCTGGACCCCAAACGTGAACACGGTCGGGATAATTAACATTCTTGGACGCCAGAACAAGTTGATCAATAAATTCAGCCAGCCTCATTATGTCGCCGTCATTTCCTAACAGGAATTTGAGTTGGGAGAGCTTAACACCATGATAGTGCAATCGCTCCAATATCTCTCTTTCCTGTACATGCTGAAGATTCATCAGGCTCTCCGGGGTTTTCATACCGGTTCTCCTTACTATAATTTTTGGCTCTCCCTATTGGGCTCGCCGATGCCCGAAATCGTCGGGTACGAATTGTCAAAGACGGGACGCTTACTTTTACCCCTACGGCCTGGGGTTGTCAAAGAATATCAAGGTATATACACAACACGTCATCCTGAGCGAAGTCCCGAGGGAGTCCGCCGTAGGCGGACGAACCGAAGGGACGGAGTCGAAGGATCTAGCAGGCTGTAACGTGCGTTATGAAAGGTAGATCCTTCGACTCCGGTCGCTTGAGGCGACCTCCGCTCAGGATGACGTGCTTTATTGAGGCAACACTAGGATAGCTAGGATTTATAGTGTTCTCTGTTTTCTGATTTCTAACCTACTGATGTTCTATTGAGACGCAAAATTTTGCGTCTCTACGGATGCTAAATCCTTGTTCTATGTTCTTTGTTCCTTGCCCTCTGTCCTGTGTTCTCTGTTCTATGTCCTTTGTTCTATGTACTATCCCCTTATGCCTACCCCGCCAACACCCACGCTAGAACAGATACTAAACGCCGTGCGCCAACAGCGACCGGGTGATGACGTGCAGCCTATTGTAGATGCCTACGGCTTCGCCACCGCCGCCCATGGTGAGCAGAAGCGCCACAGTGGCGAGCCATACATTAATCACCCTGCCCGCACCGCTCTAACTTTGGCGCAATGGGGTATGGATGTACCGACCGTAGTTTCTGGGCTGCTACACGACGTGCCCGAAGATACCAGCCGCACCCGCGACGAGGTACAGCAATACTTCGGCAAGGAGGTAGCCAAGATGGTGGACGGCATTACTAAACTAGGCGCGTTAAAATACCGCGGGCTAGAACGTTACGCCGAGAACCTGCGTAAGATGTTCGTAGCCATGGCCGATGACGTACGGGTCATCTTGGTAAAATTCGCTGACCGCCTAGACAACCTAGCGACGCTAGATGTACTGCCGCCGGTTAAGCAGCAACGCATTGCCCGCGAGAGCATCGACATCTACGCCACCATTGCTGACCGCTTAGGCATGGGCGAACTACGCGGCCGCTTGGAGGACGCTGCCTTTCCCTATGCCGACCCTAGCGGCGCCCGCGCCGTGGATGAACTAATGGCTAAGGCGCTACCAGCGGAACGAAAGTATCTTGAACAGGTGCGGCATACCGCGGCCAAAGCGCTGCGTCAAAACGAAGTGTCTATTATTAGTCTAGAGGGACGAGTAAAGCACCGCTTCTCGCTTTACAGCAAACTACGACGACACGGTGAAGATCCCAGTAAGGTATTCGACTTAGTAGCTCTGCGCATCGTAGTGCCCACTGTAGCCGACTGCTATGTCTGCTTGGGCGTACTCCATCGCCTGTGGACGCCACTCAAGGGCCGGATTAAGGATTACATTGCTCAACCAAAAGCCAATGGCTACCGTTCGCTGCATACCACTGTGTTCGCCGACCGCGGCCATATTGTGGAGTTCCAAATCCGCGATCGTGAAATGCATGAACAAGCCGAATTCGGCCTATCCTCGCACTGGCGGTACAAGGAAGGCAGCGCTCGCAAGCTTAGCCAGTGGCAGCGCGAATGGCTGACCCAGCTAAAATCGTGGCAGGAGGAAGCGCCGACGCACGAACAGTACCTCGAGGGTCTACGGCTGGATCTATTCTCGCACCGGCTATTTGTGTTTACACCCAAGGGTGATGTCATCGACCTACCCGAAGGCGCCACGCCAGTGGACTTTGCCTATCACATCCACACCCAGCTAGGGAACGCCTGCATTGGGGCGCGAGTTAACGGCATGCAGGTGCCATTAGCACACCAACTAAACAGCGGTGACGTGGTAGAAATAGTAGCGAATAAAGCCGGCGGCAAACCAAAACAAGACTGGCTTAAATTCGTGGCGACCAACCAAGCGCGCGCCAAGATAAAACAAAGCCTACGCAGTGATAACCTAAACCTGCTGCGACGTTTTTTGCCCGGCCGAGGCAACTCACAGTAACCTTGCGGTGCAACGTTACTACCCCAGTAATGTCTTGGAAATCCGTCCGAGCTCGGCCTGGTCGTAATAGGTAACAACAATCTCGCCGCCGTTGCCGCTAGCGCTGATGCGCACCTTAGTGCCTAGTTTTTCCTGCAGCTGCTGCTCGAGCTCGGCTAAAGCCGGGTTCTTGCCCTTGCGGCGGCGATGACTATGCACAATGGTACTAGACTCGCCCGCCATAGTAGACGCACGCACTGTTAACTGCTCGGTAAGCATCTTATTAAACAGGGCCTTGCGCTCGGCCGCAGGAGCAGCCAATAACACCTTAGCGTGAGCTAGAGTAATCTTGCCGTCTATAATCGCTTGCTGCACCTCGGTGGGCAGCTGTAGCACTCGTAGGGTATTGGCCACCGACGGCCGCGCCTTGCCCACCTTTTGCGCTATCTGCTCCTGCGTTAACGAAAACTCATCTATTAACTTCTGGTAGGCGTGTGCTAGTTCTACGGCGTTTAAATCTTGTCGCTGGATATTCTCGATTAACCCTAGCTCCATGCGCTGTAGATCCGAAGCCTGGCGCACAATGGCGG
>CAYZDG010000070.1:0-3687 GCA_964477165.1 uncultured Gammaproteobacteria bacterium | reverse complement strand
GTGGTCTGCAGATCAGAATCCAAGGAGCTCCGAGCCCAAGCAGGTGATACCCGTAGAGAGTTTTGAGCTCCATTTCGCCACCTCTGTTTCCCATGATGGAAGGGTGTCTTGCGTTAATTTTTTAGACGCTGATCAACTTGTCGAACTGTGGAAGTCGAAATATCGACTGTCTCCACGAACTCTATTTGATTTTCATCAGAATGACGGAGGGGGTTTAGTGCTCACGATTAATAACTTAGTTATTTTATCCGATTTTGATTATAGCAATTTCGTTATTCAGTTTAGTGGGTGGAAAAAAATACTATCTGATGATAGCGGAGGTTTTGATACCGGGGAACCGGGAGATTCAATAGAGTTTGAGGTACGTTCCGATAGTAATATTCGCTTAGCTCTCTATCACAATTTCCGATGGGGCGATAATAGTTGGGTATTCCCCGATGCCAAGGCATTCCGTGTTGCGCTCATGCACGCTTACGCCGAGGTAGCTATCTGGGTCCGCGCCGCAGACCCCGCCTACTACGAGGAGTTACTGAAGAATGGCACGTTGCCGGTACCTGCGCCGGATAGTTAGTCAAACTTTAAGATATATTAAAGCCGTCCTTTCCAGAGCGGCTTTTAGTTTTTTCGTTGCAATAAATTATTGGTACCCCGCGGCCTGGAGGTTGAATAGGCGAGCGTAGGTGCCGCCGAGCGCTACCAGCTCGTCGTGCGAACCCTGCTCGGTAATAGTGCCGCCGTCTACCACGCAAATAAGGTCGGCATTGCGTACGGTAGAAAAGCGGTGAGAGATAAGGAACACAGTACGGTCGCTAGGCAACTGCTCAAGCTGCTCGAAGATGCGTGCCTCGGCTTCGGCGTCAATAGACGCGGTCGGCTCGTCTAAAATAATTACTTGGCTATCGCGGAAGAACACTCGAGCTAAAGCAATTTTTTGCCACTGGCCGTGTGATGGCTCGCGGCCGTTGTCAAACCGCTTGCCTAACTGCTGGTCGTAACCATTGGGCCAGCGTTCGATAAACTCGGCGGCTCCGCTGCGTTCGGCCGCTGCCTTAACCAGTTTATCCGTGGGCTTTGCCTTAATGTTGCTAATGCCAATGGCCTCGCGCACAGGTAGGTCATATTCAGGGAAGCCCTGGAACAAGGCGCCAAGACGTCCATGCCACGCAGTTTGATCCAAATTACACAGGTCAGCGCCGTTCACGACTATCTTTCCCGTGGTGGGGTCATAAAAGCGGCACAGTAGTTTGATAAGCGTGCTCTTGCCCGCGCCGTTTTCGCCCACAATGGCCACCTTAGTACCAGCTGGTACGTTTAGGTTCACATCATGCAGTGCCGGCGTGTCGCTATCTGGATAAGTAAAGCCAACGTTCTCAAAGGCAATGTCTGGCGTGCTCGCAACCAGTTTAGTTGGCGACGCGGCTTGCGGCAGGTGCGGCGGTAAATCTAGAACTGTGAAGATGTCGTCGACAAACAAATTGTCTTCGTACTGCCGGGCAACGTTGTTAAACAGGCCAGATAGCGACTGTCGTAGCTGCCCCAACGTGGCCAAGAAAAAGACAAATGTACCAACTTGAATTTGGCCGTGGATTACAGCCGTGGCCAGACCAATAATGGCGGCGCCGGCGCCTAATTGGGCGACGGATAATGCCGCGACGCTACGCAACAATTTAGCGCGCTCATTTTTTTGTTCCGCCGAGCGGAACGTACGCAGCAGTTGGTCCATCCGTCCGTACAAAAAGGCAGCACTGCGAAATATTTTCATTTCGATCAGCGACGCGATCGAGGTGAAGTGACGGTTATACTCCCAAAAGTGACGCCGCGTCTGCGCGCCAGCCGAGTGAATACCCCACACCTCGCGGCCGTAGCGCATCTCCACCAGCAGCGAGGGTACGGCGGAAACTACCACCACTGGCAACACCCACCACTCGGCCGCGATTAGAATGGCCGCAGCCACACATACTTCCAACACGTTCTGGGTAACGTAGAATTGCCGCTCGACAAAGTTTTGAATGCGCCAGACGCCGTTCTCGCGCACCTTGGCAAACAAATCGTTCTTCGACGGATCCTCCAGCGTGGCAATGTCTAGGTTGGATAGCTTAGCGTTTAGACGCAGGAAGAAGGTTGCTTCGATAAGCCACCAAAACACTTTGCTCATGTAGCCTTGCACTTGGTACATGATGGCTGTCAGCAATCCAGCGGCGATGAGAACGCCAGCAAGTACAGCTAGCTTGCCGGTGAGCGAAGCCGCGCCCGCGGCAGTAATTAGCTCGTTAATGAATAAGCCCTGGGCGCCAGAGTTTAAAAATGGCGTTAATGATACCGCGGCAAAGGCGGTAGCTAGGCCAATAACAAGCCACGGCCGTTCAGACCACACCATAATCATGGTGCGGCGGCTGTTAGCAAGAAGGCTGCGTATGGCAGCCAGCGACACCTTGGTTTCCATTGTTTAATCTAAAAAGTAATTAGACAGTTAGTATGTTTACAATAGATTTAAATTTTTGGCAAATAGTTAAGAGAGCTCATGTTGACACTAATTTAATCAGGTGTTAGTAAAAGTACATAGGCATTTCGACCATTAACAACTAAGGAAATACAAGGTGTAAAGTGAGGAATCCACTAAGCGTCCCTATTATTAAGCCAGTCAACGGAGCATGCCCTCTCTGTTGCGATTACTGCTACATGAGCTCGATTCTTGAGCCGCAGCGGTCAGATCATTCGGTGATGACCATGGAAACTCTACGCGCAACGATTGATTTCTTTTGTTCCCATCAAAATGAAATCGAGTTTATTTGGCACGGCGGTGAACCCCTCTTAGCAAGGAAAGAATTTTACCGCGAAGTAGTAAGGCTTCAGGAAGTATGGCGATCTCGTGACAAGAAAATCGCAAATTTTCTTCAGACAAGCGGCGTCCTCGTGGATGAGGAGTGGTCTAGGTTGCTAGCACAGCTCGGATTCCATGTCGGTGTTAGCTTGGATGCCCCAGCGGCTGTCCATGATACCCTTCGGGTAATGGGCAATGGGTTTAGTAGCCTCAAAAAGACGCTGGATGGGATTATTCAACTTGAAAAGTTTGGTATTTTTAACGGAGTAAGTTGTTGCGTGGGAAAAAGTAACCATGAGCACCCGGAAGAGGTTATCAACTATTTTTTGGAACACGGCATAAAGTCGATTAAGTTTCTACGCATTAAGGGAGACAGTCAGGAGGTCATCTCTGCAGATCAGTATGCTACCTTCATGATCAAGGTCTTCAATATCTGGCTCGAACTTGATGATCCTGCTCTGGAGATCCGTGATATTAAAAGCATCGTAGATCTCCTTCTGGGTGGTGACTTTCGGGAGTGTACCTTTATGGGTCGTTGTGATCAATTTGTGACGGTTTACAATGATGGTTCAATTTTTCCCTGTGATAGCTTTCTCAATGAGCCGCATCTGCAGTTCGGTACAGTTTTTGATCCATACACCACAGTGCTCGAGAATTATAATTTTCAGGCCTTCTTGACCACAATGGAAAAAAGTAAGGAAACGTGCAGGAGCTGCCGGTGGTACACTCTCTGCAATGGTGGATGCTCCAGAGATCGACTCAGCTCCTGTCAGGGCGAAGTATGTAGGGCAAATCAAAGAATGTTCGAGGAAATCGAAAAAACCTTGAGAGGATACGGGCTGCTCGAGAAGTAGCTATTACCGTAT
>CAYZDG010000069.1:0-3711 GCA_964477165.1 uncultured Gammaproteobacteria bacterium | reverse complement strand
CCTCGGCGAGAAACACTGGTTGATGTTGGTATTCAAGGTGCGACGCCGCGATCTCGGGCATAGGCGTCGAGAGCCCTACACGCCCAGCGTGCCTAGGGCTTCTGCGATATCTACGCTCGACCTCTCGGTAGAAGACTTGTATTTATTCCACGCCGCCTCGTCCCATAGTTCCAGGCGGTTATAGAGGCCGGTGACCACTACCTGCTTGGCTAGAGAGGCGTACTTCCGTAGATAGTCGGGCACCAGTACACGGCCTTGGCTATCAAGGCCGACCTCCATGGCACCAGCTAGCATTAAACGGCTAAACGCCCGAGTGTTGGCCTGGGCAATAGGTAAGGTAACGAGTTTGTCAGCCAATTTCTTCCACTCTGCCGCCGTATATACGAACAAACAGCCGTCGAGCCCTCGGGTTACCACTGCGCCCTTACCCAAGGCTGACCGAAACTTAGCCGGAACCGCCAGGCGGCCTTTGTCATCAATGGTGTGGGTGTATTCGCCGATAAACATGCTCGCCGCTGTTTGCAGTTGAATTGAGGAGTTATAAACCGTAGATTTTGTTTTCCCCACTTTTATCCACTTCTTTTGTTTACTACTCCATTTTACACCACAAGGCATTTACTAGCAACCACACCACCCCCAGTGGTCAATATCATGATCAATAGCTCAACAAACAAAAAAAATCCGCCTTAGTTGGCGGCAATCTGTTGATAACTTAAGTCTAACGAGGCTTGGTGATATTAGGGCCGTGGATATACCTTGGCCGCAGGCTGCCTGCTAGACGCCATGGCCCAAAAATGACCCGCTCCCCCATCTGGTATGAGGAAATAGGAAGCTTAAGTGCCCAGGCCAAAGCATTAGCCGTTGTTACAGCTAACCGAACACCGCCAGGCGTTGCTGGGCCGACCACGGCAGCCACGCCTGCCAGTCGACCCGGGACAAGCTGTAACACCTGCTGAACTAGACGGATAAAACCCACAGCCCGGCTACGCCCGGTTGGCGCGGATGCGGTACGGCAGACCCGCACTACCCCGCTCGGCGTGGCCAGCCCAGCCCACAACTTCTCACCTGTCGCATCTAGCAACAAAACAGAACCAACACGCGGCGCAATAGGGGTACGGGGCATAGTAGGCAAATATTCGGTATACTGTACTACTACCCTACCTTCCCCAAATCGCGCAATGTACGCCACCCAGGTAAATTACCTTCTCCGCCGCGGCACGCAGGCGGCCAGCGTGGCCAGCGTGGCGGTAGCGCGGCCGAACGCCGAAGAGTGCGAAGCCAAAGGCCAGCTGGTACTACTGCTAGAAGTACCGGGGTCATCCGCCCGGCTACAGGTAGCTGTAGATGAATTCATGCGCTCGGTTGAAAGCGCCTACTACAATGGGCCAGCTAACGAACCAGAAGCTGGCCTAGAACAAGCATTGAGGGTAGCGAATGTCGGTCTACCAGCACTGTGTAGCCACGATAAGCGCTGGCCCGAACGAACCAGTATGGCAGTGGTGGCCTACTGTGGTGACCAAGTGTACTTCGCTACTACTGGATCTATTTGGGGCGTTCTTATCACCCCAACACGAATAGCAACTGTTACCGAGAATGGCAACCGCGCCGCCTCGGTAAACCCGCTTAAGCCTTTTTCCTCCATTGCTAGCGGGCCGTTGCAGCCAGACAGTACTGTTTGTTTTGCCACGCTCACGCTACTGGATTACATCGCGCAAGAAAAATTCCGCAAGCTTTGTGCTGACCTTCCCCCGTTAGGCGTGGTGCAGCAGCTTGAAACTCTGTTGAGCCAGGCATCACCGCAGTTAAATATTGCGGCAATTATTATCCGCCGTACGCCCGCTGGCGCCGACATTCACCCAGTGAGCTCGTCACCTCTACCACCAACCGCACCAACATCGCAAAAATCAATACATCAACTGGCTGACCAGCGCCAAGCTACCGCGCAGCTATTAAGCGCGCCCAGCCTACGACAGTCGCTCGGCCACCGACTTAGCAGCGCCATGGCCGCAACTCGCCGGGTGGCCACGGCAATATCCACACCCCAGCTATGGACAGACCTCTCCCGTTCGGCTAAACGCTCCGCAGCTGTGGCACGCACAGCAGTAGCTACTAGCCGCACGCGGTTTGTAGCCGCGGCTTCGTATCGCTGGCCACCAGCAGCTTGGATTACTGGCCTAGCGCTTATTACCAGTCGCCCAGTTCGCTGGATTCGCAGTTTGCGGCCGATACAAAAGCTTATCGTGGCACTAATTGCCATTGCTATTATCGCGCTGGCCGGCGGCACCCAATGGCAGCAGATTCAACTCGCCCAGCGCGTACCACCGGTATCAGCCAGTTTACTCGCCAGTATTTCTGCCAACCTAGATAGCGCCACGAACGCGCTCATCTACGGTGATGAGGGCGTCGCGGCCACGGCTTTAAGCGACGCAAAGCGTCAGTTTGATGGCGTGGATCCCAAGCAGGCAGATGACACTAGCCTGCAGCCGCTCCGTCAGCGCCTGGTAGACCTACAGCGCCGATTAAGCCGGGCTGTACCCATTGCTAGCCTTAGCACTGTGGCTAACTTCCCCGACCAGCAACCAACTGGCTTGGCCTTAGCCGACGGCAAGTTATGGACCATCACTGGCGCAGGCTTGATCCGTGTGAACATAGACAACGGTAGTGCCGAAGTAGCGAACAACAGCGTCCCAACTAGCGCTCTTCTGGCTAGCGACGGGGAAACAGCCTACGCTGCCAGCAACGATTCGGTAGCCGAAGCAGACGCGACCGCGGCGCGAAACTACGCCTGGCAACGACTAGCTGAACATAATAGCACCGTCGCCATCGCCGCGTACGGTAGCCGGCTGTATGCCCTGGCCAGCGACGGCCGCATCTACCGTTACCGTCGCTCTGGCGACTCGTTTACGCAAGGGTCAGCCTGGCTCCGCGGTCAGCCCGCTGGAACAGGCAGCGGCATAGCGGTAGACGGCGCCGTGTATGTGCTTACGCCTAACGGCGTACTGCGCTATAGCCAGGGCAACCCATCGCCCTTATCTATAGCTGGTGTATATCCACCGCTCGCCGACGTACGGGCGTTTGCCGTGGGTAATCGTGCTTTATATTTACTAGAGCCGGGACAAAACCGCCTTGTGGCCATAAACAAACAAACCGGGCGCGTAGAACAACAATTTACGTCTGATGATTTGGGCGCTGCCACGGCAGTAGCCGTGGCCGACGACGAACGTACGGCGTTTGTCGTCGTGGGCGCGACCGTGCGGTTGGTAGATCTTACGGCACGGTAAAACGGTAGAGACGAGGCGCGCCTCGTCTCTACGACCGGAAAAAACGGAATCCTATTTCAACGTCACGGTCGCGCCGGCGCCTTCTAAGGCAGCCTTAACCTTGTCGGCCTCTTCCTTTGACACGCCCTCCTTAACAACCTGCGGGGCAGCGTCGGCCATATCCTTGGCCTCCTTCAGGCTAAGGGCTGTTACCTCACGTAGCGCCTTGATGACGTTTATCTTCTGCTCACCCGTGGCGGTTAACTCCACGGTGAAGCTGGTCTTTTCCTCGGCCTCGACCGCGGCAGCACCTGCGGCTGGCGCCATGGCCATGGCCATAGGAGCAGCGGCGGTTACGCCAAACTTCTCCTCGAGGACCTTAACCAACTCGGCGAGATCCAATACCGATAGCTTTTCAATCTGCTCGACCAAATCCTTAAACTTGGCCGGT
>CAYZDG010000068.1:0-3837 GCA_964477165.1 uncultured Gammaproteobacteria bacterium | reverse complement strand
TTCGGCGCCCTAGCCTGGGTGTCCGGCAGTTTGTTGGTCATTATGCATCGGGGGGTTCTAGCCGAAGGTCGGGTTGCCGGAGTTTCCGACACAGCTACGGCCACGATTACAAAGGCACCTAGGATTCCGGTGGGGAATGCCATTGTGTCCCTGACAAATGATCGAACCATGTACTTGCGGCGTGACACTAGGGTGTGGCGTATTCTCGACGTCGCCACCCTGCAGCTACTAGCCACGCTCGTGCCAGACCGAGAAGGCAGGCAGAATCTAGACGGCCTTACCTTAGTCGGTGTGGTTAATACCAGTAACGCGCGCGATATTTTGTCGGAGCGGATACCAGAGCCGATTCTGTTGCCGGGGTCATTAAGTGTGCGCGTTGATGCTACTAATCCGGCGGCGGCAACTTTGGCAGATGGGACATTACTCAACCCAGTGCTAGCTATTCAGCTTCGTTCTTTGTCTAATTTGCCAATGAGCATCACTGGCCTTACTTTTACGCAGCAGTTTGCGCAACTTGTTTCAACTAGTACTAGCACGTTACCTAGTAGCACAGTATTTAGTGGTGTTACGGCGTGGGAAGGTACCACGCGACACGGCAGTCGCAGCACCTTTGGCCAGAATCTACGCGCCACAGTGGATATGGCAGCCGATCCAATTGTCCTTCCTGCACGCGGCATTAAGGTACTTATGATAAAAGCTGATTCGCCGGCAGATACCTTAGCGCGAATGGGGGACTACGGCGTGCGTTTGGCAGTTACTGCCGTCGCCGATATTACCCAGACCGGAGGCTTATCCGTCAGCGGAATATTTCCGCTGCGCGGCAATTTGTTTAGCTGGGTAGATGGGGAGAATACACTGGGACAACTACAAGCAGTAGGAGAAGCTACCGCCGGGTACGCTACGGAGCCTAGCACCACAACCGAGCCGAACATTCTCACTGGTGTGTATCCCGACCTTTTCCATTTCCGACTTCTTGAGAATTCAGCTCGGGAGGATTTAGCGGTTCAAAGTATTATGTTGAACGTAGAGGGAACCATTAATCCAGCTGTAGATTTGCAACGCCTTCAGCTGGTAGCTGGCGGAGGGGTTGTGGCCACTGCTACAGCCGCCGTTGGCGGTACCGTAACGTTTAACCTACCGGGTGTCTGGATCATCCCAGCTGGTACGAACAGGTTGTTTAGCGTGACTGCTGACATTGTCGGCGGCGTTGGCCACTGGTTTAGGTTTAATATTGCCGATCAGAACAGCTTACTGGTTCGTGGCAACACTACTGGTGTGTATATCGAGCCTACGGCTACCTCGTGGCCGGTCGTCAGCGAGCCGGGATACTGGCAGATTGGTTCGCAGTCAACTTCGACCGAGACGATTCTCGTATCTCGTTCGCCTTGGCTAGGCAGCAATGGAACTACAGTGAACCCTGGTGAGCACCAGGCGCCACTAGCTGCCTACATTGTAACCAATCCTATCGACGAGATGCTTCATTTTGACGTCGCGGTACTTAATTTCGAATATGCAACCTCCACGGCAACGTCCACACTGACAAATTTTGCCCTGTACCGCGTTGACCGTGCTTCGGGTACAGCCGAGATGATTACCCAAACTGTTTCCGCGATCTCTGGACAGGCAATTAACCTGTACCCCAGTGATGATGTTTGGCTCGAACCGCAGGCCGCCATGGATTTAGAGCTGCGAGCCAATGTCAGCGGTAGCGCGCTGCCTGGCGAGCTTTTAACTAGTTCTATGCCGGCGTGGGGTATTGGTATGAGCGCGGTTGACGGACAACAGTATACCGGACCGATTAGTACAGTTATCGGTCAGCCAGTCGTTGTACAGATACCAACATTCAGTATAAGCAGCGTCAACTCAAGCCCTGATACCTTGAGTAGTATCATTCTGGCCGGTACGCAGGATCGTCTTATTCAGACGCTTCGACTGACCGCCTTTACCGAGGATGGCCACCTTACCCTAAATAAGCTCACCCTACAGTTTGATAGTTCGGGTGGTACTGCTACATCGGGCAGCGGCGTACTTAACCTTAGTACAGTACGCCTGTACCACAACGATACGCTTCTTGGGACGTCATACCCGTCGTCCTACGGTACTACTACGGCTGACTACATATTTACCTTTGCTACGCCCATTGAGGTGCCAGCATGGGCTCCATATGATATCGACGTTAAGGTTGATCTTCATAACAGTGGTACTGGCCCTAGCGCGACCCAGTTAATGGCTCGGATTAAGTCGAACAGCAATGTTGACCTAGAAGTTCGTAGCGAAAGCGGTGGCTTGTTGCCACCGAGCTACGTCAACATTGGACCACTCAATACGCCGTCTAGCTGGTTCCTAGTGCACGATACAGCGCCGACAATTACAGCGTTACCGTTGACCCCTCATGTCATCAGCACGAATGATGAAATTGCTAGGTTCGAGGTGCGTAACTTCGGCCAGGTGCCAATGAAACTGGATAATCTTAACCTAAGCGTTGCGGCTACGGGTTTAGCGAGTAACGCGTCGCATACAGCTACGGATACCGTAAGCAACTTCGAGTTGTACATTAACGATACAGCTATCGCGACTCCAGTAGTGGCGCGCACGCTGCAACCAGGATCACTCACTGCCCAATTGACTTTCAACTCCAGTACTAGTATCAACGGGGGCTGGGAGGAATGGTACGAAATCCCTGTTGGGGTTAGCCGAGTGTATTCACTTCGGGCTAATACATTATTAGTTAATGCTTCAGGTGTGATTCAGCCCCGTACCCTGCAGGCTCAAGTACCAGGTATGCGTGGGCATATCGAAGACCTCAATGTCTACGAGCCGAATTGGGCTTACGGCGGGGTTGTTTATCGCTACAGGCCATTGGAGCAAACCGTGTGGCATGGCCCGTACAGCGCTTCTGATAGCTATCCTGTCCTAGGAATGGTAGCGAGTTACAACTGAATACCATAAACACAACGCGAGCGAGCTTACCGCTGACTCGCACCACATAAACACCCGGTCGCCACAGGCGACCGGGTGGTTTGTTTTACGAATCACGACACACGTAGCCGTTATATGGTATAAAATATAGCAATGGATTGGATGAGATTCATCGGTCGCCGCCGGCTGCTGCCGCGTACCGTGCATGATGTCATTCGTCGGCCGCGGCAACGCGTGGTGCGCCTGCGTGAGCGTGCCTGGCGGCTAGAAATTAGCGCGTCGGCGTTTGTACGCGGCATAACGCGGCATTGGGTGCGCTCTGGCGTAGCTGTGTTAGTAGTTCTCGCCTTAGTTGTAGGGCTGCTGCGCGGCGTTGGGAGGGCGAATATTGCCACCCTATATGCCACGTCGTGTCTTGGTGGCTGGGTCAATCCCCAATTAGCCGAAGGCAAGCCTGATGTAGCACCAGGCAGCGATGCCGAGCTGTTTACGGCTAGGAATTCGGCAGTTTTAGATGGCGCTCTAGCCCAATTGTATTGCGGTGGGTTTAAGGGCGAGGTACCTATTGGCGCCGCGCCAAAGAAGGTGATGTTGAATTTGTCATGGGCAGTGTTAGGAATGCAGGATGGGGTACAGAACATAGAACACAGGACACAGGACATAGATAATACAGGGGTTGGATCCGTAGAGACGCAAAATTTTGCGTCTCCATCTATTGAGGCGCCAATTAATATAGACATTAACGCTACGCCCGAGCAGCAGGTTGAGGCATTGTTAGATGCGTCAGATGGTCAAGCGGTGAAGGTTGAGGAAAAAACACCGTCAGTCGAACCTATTATGGAACCCGAGGTCGCGAATGATTCTGTAGAGACGCAAAATTTTGCGTCTCCGTCTCAACCCATTGAACCACCGTCTCCG
>CAYZDG010000067.1:0-3855 GCA_964477165.1 uncultured Gammaproteobacteria bacterium | reverse complement strand
TTTATAAAATCGGCGCGGCGGGGTAACGAAAAAGGAGCCGTGGGGGCTCCTTTTCATTTGTTTAAACGTTAGGTGTTGGCTGCATGCTGCTGACGGCGATCCGGCGTTGGCAACACAATTGTCGCCAATCTCACCAAGTTATGCCGTCTCGGATTGAAGCGCTGTAGTTTAATCTGCAATTGGCCCAAGGCCGCAGTAACTACGTCACCCTCTTGGATATGCTTCCCGACATCCCGTGCCTCCGGTGCAGTTCCGGTATGAAGAAGTGTCTCGCAAATACAAAGCAGTCTTCTCCGATCGAGCACAATTATACTACTGGTACCCAAACCGTCCTTCAGGCCCAGAGCCTCATCGACCCAAGGATCCCACTGAGGTGTCGTGCGGCCTGATACAAGGTCTAGTATACGACCGAAGTAGGAGCAATTCACAGGCCGAACCTTACCGGTGCCAATAATGTCGCCGACATACGAGGCAAATCGCTGTAGCTCCTTACCATCATAAAAAACAGCGCGAACTCCCACCTGTTCCTGCACTACCAGGCAACTTTCTCGGAGCTCGTGATCTGGCAGTAACCTGACGTCAGGCGAACAGGCACACAAAAAATTCATCGATTTCACTAAACCTCCTACTGGGGATTATTTCGGATAGTTAAGTAACTGAAGCTCTCAAGGAGCAAAGTAAAGAACGATATTACACCGAATTTACCACCACGTCAAGCTTTGCCCGATACCCATCTTGTAGCTACAATTGGAACTAGAAACAATTTATTGACCGAGCGGCAGAACGGCCTTATGCCTCGCGCCGCTGTAGGATACGTCCTATGCCCACTCCGTTCGTCCACCTGCACGTCCATAGTCATTACAGTTTGCTCGACGGCTTGAGCAAGGTGCCGGATCTAGTGGCTCGGGTTAAGGAATTAGAAATGTCGGCCGTGGCCTTAACTGACCACGGCGTAATGTACGGCATTGTGGAGTTCTACCAGGCTTGTCGCAAGGTAGGTGTTAAACCAATTCTGGGCGTGGAGGCGTATGTAGCCCATGAAAACCTTCACCTGCGCGGCAAGGGCGAGGAAAAACCGTACCATTTGATCTTGTTAGCACGCGATGACGAGGGCTACCGCAATCTGCTCCGTCTGACCACCGTGGCGCATTTGGACGGCTACTACTACAAGCCACGGATAGATTGGGACGTGCTGCGGCAGTATGGGCGTGGACTTATAGCTTTGTCGGCCTGCCGCCAGGGCGAAGTGCCGCGCGCCATTGTGAACGGCGACGAAGCGGGCGCACGGCGAATTATTACCCGCAGCTTAGAAGTATTCGGCCAAGATAATTACTATTTAGAGCTACAGCACCATCCAGCGGATCCGCAACAGGCCAAAGTAAATGATGCCCTAATCCGCTTGGGCGCCGAAATGGGTGTACCTCTGGTCGCCACCACCGACAGTCATTACCTGCGACCAGATGATGCCGAGGCGCAGGAGGCGCTGCTGTGCATCCAAACCAAG
Organism: uncultured Gammaproteobacteria bacterium; assembly: GCA_964477165.1. Classification (GTDB taxonomy): domain Bacteria; phylum Patescibacteriota; class Patescibacteriia; order CAYZDG01; family CAYZDG01; genus CAYZDG01. Next base: position 2,351 of record CAYZDG010000067.1, on the reverse strand, counting down.
GCACTGCTGGCCGAGGAGCACCGCATGAGCTACCGCGGCTTCGACTTAAGCCTGCGCAGCGCCGACGACATGGCTACAGCCTTCGCCCATGTACCCGAAGCAATATCTAATACTGTCGCTATTGCCGAACGCTGTAATGTCGAGCTGCCACTGGGCAAGATAATTCTGCCGCTGTACAGCCTGCCCGAGGGACGAACAGCTGACGCCGAATTATGCCAGTTGGCGAAGGACGGTTTAACCAAACGCTTCCCCGGCCGCGAGAATGATCCAGCTATCCGGGAGCGCATAAACTACGAGCTAGAGGTTATTGCTAAAACCGGCTTCGCTGCTTACTTCCTAATTGTGCAGGACTTTGTTAACTGGGCACGCAGCCAAGGCATTATGGTCGGCCCCGGACGTGGCTCGGCCGCTGGTAGTATAGTTTCGTACCTTTGCGGCATCACCAACCTTGATCCGCTGCGTTATGACCTGATGTTCGAGCGCTTTTTAAACCCCGAGCGCATTAGTATGCCCGATATTGATTTAGATTTTGCCGACGCCCGTCGCGAGGAGGTCATTGGCTACGTGGCCAACAAATACGGCCACGATAAGGTTAGTCAGATTATCACTTTTGGCACCATGGCTGCTCGGGCTGCCCTGCGCGACGTTGGCCGCGTGCTGGGCTTTAGCTATGGCTACTGCGACCGCCTGGCCAAGCTAGTGCCACCCTTTGCCTCGCTCGCTGACGCGCTCCGTGATGTGCCAGAGCTTAAATCCGCCTACGAGCAGGATCTAGAGGCCAAACGACTAGTTGATTTAGCTAGCCGAGTTGAGGGCGTGGCACGCCATAGCTCTATTCATGCCTGCGGCGTACTTATTACCCCCGAGCGGCTAGATAACTATGTGCCCTTGCAACGCGCCAGCTCGGCCGACGAGACCATTGTGTCACAGTACTCGTTGCATCCCGTGGAGGATCTAGGGCTACTGAAGATGGACTTTCTCGGCCTTTCCAACCTGACCATTATCGAAACCGCGCTAAAGATAATTCGCAAAACCACTGATGTGGAAATTAATCTCGACGATTTGCCGCTCGATGACGCCAAGACGTACCAACTATTTAAGGCCGGCAATACCGTGGGGGTGTTCCAGTTTGAATCGTCGGGCATGCGTCGCTACCTGCGTCAGCTAAAACCGTCGGTATTCGAGGATATTGTGGCAATGGGCGCGCTGTACCGCCCAGGCCCCATGGAATTTATTCCCGATTACATTGCCGGTAAACACGACGCCAAGAAGATTACCTACATCCACCCCAGCCTCAAACCCATTCTAGATCGCACCTACGGCATTGCCGTGTACCAAGAGCAGGTGCTGCAAATTGCCCGCCAGCTGGCCGGGTTCACCTATGGCCAGGCCGACATCCTGCGTAAGGCCGTGGGTAAAAAAATTAAAAGCCTACTAGACGAGCAGGGAGAAAAGCTGGTGAGCGGCATGGTAAACAATGGTATGGAGCGGCGCACGGCCGAGCGTATTTGGGAATTTATTATCCCGTTCGCTAGATACGGATTTAACCGTGCCCATGCCGCCTGCTACGGCATGATCTCGTACCAAACAGCCTACCTTAAAGCAAATTATCCAGCTCACTTTATGGCCGCGCTGCTGGCCTCGGATCAGGCGCACATCGAGCGCGTGGCTATAGACGTGGCCGAAGCCTCGCATCTTGGCCTTAAGGTGCTGCCGCCGGATATTAACGAAAGTTTCCCTAGCTTTGCCGTTGTACCCCACCCCGACGGCAAGCCGACTGATACCATTCGCTTCGGCTTAGCCGCGGTTAAAAACGTGGGCTACGCCGTGGCCGAGGCTATTGTTGAGGAGCGCAAGGCAGCTGGCCCCTACGCCTCGCTCACCAGCTTTTTAGAGCGAGTGCAGCACCACGGCGTAAACCGCAAAGCGTTGGAGTGCCTTATTAAAACGGGCGCACTGGACCGTTTCGGCGAACGCGGCAACCTGCTAGCGAATATCGACCGTCTCGCCGAGTTCAACCGCCGCAGCACCCAGGGTGCTAACAGTGGGCAAGCTGGACTATTCGACGCACACGGTGGACTAGCAGCTAAGCTACAGCTGGATCCATCGCCGCCCGCGGCTAAGTCGGACATTTTGCTGTGGGAAAAGGAACTTCTCGGGCTATATATTAGCGACCATCCATTAAAGCAGCTAACCACGCCAACTAATGGGCAGCTGACCTCAATTGCTACCTTGGGCGAGCACGTAGATGGCACGGTGCACGTCCGCCTGATAGTGAACACAGTTAAGCGCATTGTAACCAAGGCTGGCCAAGCTATGGTGGCCTGCGGTGTTGAGGATGAGCACGGTAG
>CAYZDG010000066.1:2126-3874 GCA_964477165.1 uncultured Gammaproteobacteria bacterium | reverse complement strand
TGAGGCGACCTTCGCTCAGGATGACGTGTTGTATAGGGGCTTCTGCGGGATAACGTACCTTACGAGCACTCATGCAGGATGATAAATAATGGTGTTTTTACGAGCACCCATCGGTACGTAGCTCTCGAAGTGGGGGTCCGGGGGCAAGTCTCCCCCGGACAGGGGAAGATGCCCGAAGGGCAGAGGGGGTATGACGTGTCCTATTTTCTCCGCGCTGGCGCAATCGCCACCACGTACTCCCCCTTCACTGGGTCAGCGAGGACCTGGGCCTGGACGTCGGACAATGAGCCAGCGTGAACAGCCTCAAACTTTTTTGTCAGCTCACGGCCGACTACCACGTACCGATTAGATTCGCACGTCGCAATTAACTCTGCCAACAGTTTTTCGATTCGGTGAACCGATTCATACAAAATCACGGTTCTATTTGATGAAGCGATTTCCTTCAACAGCGTCTGCCGCCCCTTCTTGTGCGGCAAAAAACCGAGGAATAAAAAACTATCAGTGGGCAAACCACTGACTGACGCCAATGCTGCCACTGCCGACGGCCCCGGAATGGGACTGATATTAACGGCATCACCCAACTGCTCGCGCACCGCCTTTACTAATAAATTGCCAGGATCACTAATACCCGGAGTGCCGGCATCGGTAACTAGAGCCAAAGTCTGACCAGCTTTAAGTAAAGCTACTATTTGATCCACCCGCGCTAAACCAGAGTGCTGGTGGTAACTAATTAGCTTACGCGCCGCAACCCCAAGCACCTTTAATAGCACGCCAGTGTGGCGCGTGTCTTCGCACAGCACGGCATCGGCAGACGCTAAAGCCGTCCGCGCCCGCGGGCTGCAGTCGTCCACATTGCCCAATGGTGTGGCGACAACGAGGAGTGTGCCCTTAGCCACTGGATGACTGGCGCCGCGCCCACACTTCCTTGGCCACCTCTGCCAGCAAAGCGGCTACCGGCACCGCCACCAACGCGCCAAGCACGCCGGCTATTTTGGCACCTACCAGCACGGCGATTATAACGACGAGTGGATTAATTTCCACGCTACTGCCTAAAATCTTGGGTGAAAGAAAATTATTCTCTAGCTGCTGCACTAATACGTACAAACCAATTACTAGTAATACCACCGCTATTGGTGCACCCGAAGCCAGAACTAATACCACGGCCACCGCACCGCTAATAGTTGGGCCAACAAATGGCACTATTTCCATAACCGCCGCCAGTAATGCTAGGAGCAGCGCGTACTTAACCCCGATGATAGTAAGGCCTACGTATACCAACGCGCCTACTATTAAGGCCAGTATCAATTGTCCGCGCAGCCACAGACCCAATCGGCTTTGAATGCGAGTAATAAGCTTAGTTACATCCACAGCGGTAGAAGGCGGAACCAACGCGCCGACTAACTTACGGATACTACTTTCCTCCGCTGTAAAGTAGAAACTAAGTACAATGACGAGCAGTGTAGCTAGTACTGTACTAAACACGCCGAACACTGTTTCTAATAAATTACCAGCAAAACCCTTAACTGCCGGCAACTGACTAATACTAGGCAGTGCCGCGCTAGCACCAGTAACGCTAGTCCACCATTTATTGACCTCATCAATATAGTGCGGCAGTGCCGCGCCAAGTTGCTTTACCTGATCCGAAACAATGGGGCTGAACAGTACCACTAGCAAGGCGACTACGCCGCCAATAAGCACATACATAGCTGCTAACCCTAGCGGCCGCGGGATACGGGTAACGCGGTGTA
>CAYZDG010000066.1:0-2026 GCA_964477165.1 uncultured Gammaproteobacteria bacterium | reverse complement strand
ATGAGTGCTAAATTGGCACATCGCCAGTCTAATAGCTTCTTGGCCACACTATGAACCTGCTTGGCCGTTACCCGCTTCAGCGCGGCCACACGGCGGCGCGGCGTCTGCAAATCGCCAGTTATTGTTAAACCAGTACCCAACCAGTCGGCTAAGCTGGCGCTATCTTCCACCTTCATCGCGATGCGGCCGACCATATTGGTAATGGTACGCTGGAGTTCGGCCTCTGGTGGCGGCGCTATTACAGCCTCATCTAAGATCCGCCGTATAACAGTAAGTGCCTCAATTAGCCGCGCACGATCTAGCCCCGCCGAAACATTGAACGAACCAACTTCGGCTAGACTGCTGTGACTAGCGCTAATGGAGTAGCACAGCCCCAACCGCTCCCGCACCTCATGGAACAACCGCGAGCTCATGGTACCGCCTAAAATAGTTGCCAGTACGTGCGCCGCCGCGCTAGTGCGACTAGACATGCCCACACCGGGAAAAGCTAACGCAAGATTAACCTGCGCCTCCTTGCGCTGCTGAATCACTAGCCGCGGCGTGGTTTGAGTAAAATGGAACGACTCGGCTACTGTCGGGGCGGTCTGATCGGCTCCAGGAAAAGTAAAATGCTGGCGCACCATTATCTCCACCGCACTTGGGTCGCAACGACCAGTAACCACCACTACGCAACGATCTGGCCGATAATGATGGGCGTGATGCGTTGCTATCATCTCGCGAGTAATACCAGAACGAATATTCTCGGCAGGACCAATGATGCGCTGCCCCAACACATGGCCGCTAAACTGCTGCTCCTCGGCCAACTCATCAATCAGCAGCATTGGGTTATCTTGGTACATATTTATCTCCTCCAAAATAACGCCACGCTCGCGCTCTACTTCCTCGGGGGGAAGTAATGGACGCGTAACCATGTCGGCAATAATGTCGATGCCCAACTGCAAATGCTCGGCCGGCAATTTTACATAGAACGAGGTGCGATCTTTAGCTGTGTAAGCGTTATAAGAACCACCCACGCCATCTAGATCCTCGGTTAAAATCTGCGCGCTGGGGCGCCGAGCCGTGCCTTTGAACGTTAGATGTTCCAAAAAGTGTGAGATGCCGCTGTCCGTTGGATCCTCATAACGCGAACCAACACCGATGAACGCGTTTACCGTTACCGTGCCTGTGCCGCGCAGCGGCGCCACGACCAAACGGAGGCCATCAGCGAACGTAGTTACCTTTGGCGCTGGCATATTTTTTACGTCGAGGGGACGCAATATATTGCGTCCTTACCGATTCGTACCTACGGAATTAACGTGATCAGTAATCCACGCCGCAACATCGCCAACGGCCACCCTTTCCTGCTTCATGCTGTCCCGCTCACGGATGGTTACCTTGCCGTCGGCCTCGGTATCGAAGTCAAAGGTAATACAGAACGGCGTGCCGACCTCGTCCTGCCTGCGGTAACGCTTGCCAATGCTTTGCGTCTCGTCGTAATCGCAAGGGAAGAGCTGCGCCAGTTGGTCGCGTAGCGCTTGGGCTGGTGCTGCCAGCTTCTTGGATAGTGGCAAAACGGCGGCCTTAAACGGCGCTAACCAGTATGGGAACTTTAACACTACTCGCTTATCTGTCTCACCCTCTTCAGCGGTAGGAGCATCTTCCTCGTGGTAAGCCTCCAGCAGTGCCACTAGTACCGAACGATCCACGCCCCAAGTTGGTTCCACTACGTGCGGCAACAACTTCTCGTTAGTTTCGGGATCCACATACTGTAAATCCTGCCCGCTGGCCGCCTGGTGACTAGCTAGATCAAAATCGCCACGGTAGGCCAAACCATATAACTCCTTTTGGCCAAAGGGATAGTCGTACTCGATGTCCACTGTACGCTTGGAATAGTGAGCGCGCTCGCCTTCGGGAATATCCACAAAGTGCAGCCGCTCGTCCGCCACTCCTAAATCTTTAAGCCACTGCTTCATCTGACCCAACCAGTGCTCAAAGTGCTTTTCCCACTCCTGCGGCTTTACAAAGTATTCTATTTCCATTTGCTCGA
>CAYZDG010000065.1:0-3913 GCA_964477165.1 uncultured Gammaproteobacteria bacterium | reverse complement strand
CCTGCTTTCACCCTGACTGAAGTCCTGGTGGCTACGAGCGTGATTGCTATTGCGCTCTCGCTCATCTACAGCATTGTGCAGGTGGGGCACCGTACTTACCTCACTGGCGAGCGGCGCGCCGAGCTGGCCCAAAACGCGCGCGTCATTTTAGACCGCGTAACACGAGAATTCCGCCAAACGCCCGAGCTTATTACCGCGCTGCCGGACGTGCCCGATGATCCCTTCTTTCTGCCGCCGGATGAGCTGTTCTTCAGGAGCGGGCATGTACTCGACCCTATAACCTACATTAGGTACTGGTACAACCCGGACGACCACACAGTGAACCGGCAAACGGTGGCCTATGCCTTTGATAGCATTGACCCCAGCATCTATGTGCTATTCTCGGCCGTAGATAACGAGGGTAACCCGCCGGACGAACATATTCTAGACGACGAAATTATTGGCGAGTATGTGGACTCATTCACCCCCTGGGGCGACCGAACCATTACCTTGGATATAACACTACGGCGGGTGGATACGACACTGAAGCTGCGCACTAGCATCCTGGGTCGTAACTTATGACCACTCGCTCCAGTTTTATCCTTGTTTCGGTTGTGCTGACCTCGGCGCTGCTGCTGGCGGCGCTCACGGCACTGCTTTCGGCTGGCAACGCCGAGCGCCAAATTGCCACGAGTCAATTTGCCAGTGTCCAAGGTTACAATCTAGCCGAGGGTGCGGTGCAGCACGCAGTGTGGCGACTGAAGAATGACTCAACCTGGAGCACCCAGTTCACCACCAACCCCACCTGGAGCGACACCATTAGCCGCACCAACATCTTTGGTACCGGCGCCTCGTATACTCTAACGGTTCAAAATACCGAACTTGGTCACGCCACGGTAATAGCTACTAGCACCTGGCCGCTGCCCAGCGGCGTGAGCGCCCAACGCGTGGTAAAGGTTAAGGTGTTTAAGGCACTCGGCGCTGGCTCTGTTACAAACTGGACTATGCTATCGGACGACGCTATTACAACGCGGTTCGGCGCCGTAGTAAACGTAGCCGTTGGCGGTATCCATGCCAATGGACACATACAGGTAACCTGGTGGAGCAATGTTCAAGTGCAGGCCACCACATCGGCGGTCGGCAGCATTACGGTAGCTGGTAACTCAACCCTTACCACGCCGGTTCGGGAGAGTAATAACAACCCGCCGCGTCCAGACCGAACTGACTTACCCGAAATAGACTTCGACTCGGCACTGCCAACATCATTCCGTAGCCGTGCCCAAGCTACCGGCCATGTATATACTGCTAGCCAATTCGCCGCCATGATGACAGCAAATAATAATCTAGCAACAACTGGAACAGTTACCTATGTCACGGGCGATGTGGACATTCAGAAAGGCTATCACCTGACAGTGAATGGCGTGCTGGTTACCGACGGGCAGATTCGTATAGGTAATACTTTCCGTTGGACCAGTGCATGGACAGAACTGCGGGTCATTAATACCGCTGGTCAACCCTCGGGAATATTCAGTAAGTCGCGCATTAACATCGGGTTATGGACTAGCCTATTCCAGGTAGACGGCGTGGTCTACGCCAACGACCAATTCTCGATGCTACAGATACTGCAGAGCCCCACCATTACCGGCGCCCTATTCGCGCGCAGTATTGATTTCAACGGCATTCTTAGCCCAGTAACCATTATCCACAGCCAAACTCTTGCTGACCAATCCTTAGGCACTCCGCAATTCTCCCCGGTTATATCGGTTGAACATTGGGAGGAAGAGTACTAGATAGGTATACTAGTGACATGATTGGCGCTATACACGCAGCAGGCATCGTGGGGCTGGATATCAGCGACCATGTACTGCGCCTGGCTATGCTCCGCGGGGGTGGACGACGGCTGCGCCTGGTAGCGGCAGCCGACATTGCCGTACCCGAAGGTACTATTATCCACGGCGAGATTACCAAGCCAGACGTAGTGGTGGACCTGGTGCGCCAGCTCCAGCAGCGAGCTGGTCGGGCGGCACGGAGCGCGCAGTACTGCGTGGCGAGCTTACCCGAGCCAACTAGCTTTTTAAAGCTGCTACAAATTACACCATCAGTAGTGACTGATCTTGGCCATGATGTACTGGCTGAAGCTACCAATCACTTGCCCATGTCTACTGACGAAGCCTACCTCGACTGGCAGCAACTCTCCCCTGCTGGCGCGGCCGGAGCCGTAACCGTACTAGCTGCAGCTACGCCACGCCAAACAGCCGACCAATACCTAGACGTTTTAAATCGTGCCAGACTTGAACCAGTAGTACTAGAGTTGGAGCCAATTGCCATTGGCCGAGCCGTATTGGCCGAGGATGCTGCCGCCACAACCGGCACCGTAGCCGTACTAGATTTAGGCGGCACGCGCGCTAGCTACACTATATTTCGCAACACCGTGCCCCAGTTTACCGTTAGCTTACCCGTGGCCAGTGCCGATTGGACTGCCGTAGTCGCCCGTACCTTGCAACTGGATCTAACGCAGGCCGAAGATGCCAAGGTACGCTGCGGGTTAAACAATCCAGCCTGCGACAATGCATTAGTGGATGCCCTGGCCGAACCACTACAAGACCTTGCTCGCCGGTTGCAGGAGGCCCTGGGCTACTACCAAGGTCACCTTGACGCCACGCGACCAGTGGAACGCACGCTGCTCACTGGCGGTGGCGCCCAGCTCGTCGGGTTTGCCGAATACCTTAGTCCGCTGTTGGGTCACCCGGTACAGTTGGCACAACCGCTCACTGGCATTGCCACACGACAGTTCGTCCTCACGCCGGGCCAGGGGCTGCAGTATGCTACCGCTCTTGGGCTAGCGCGGCGCGCGATGATTCCCGTACAGATATGATGATCACTTTGAATTTGATCAGCGAGCAACAGCGGCGGCGAGTGAGGCAACACTGGGCCACTATTGAACTACGCAGCATCGCGGTGACCATTCTGTTCGTAGTGGCGCTGGCTAGTGTGCTGCTGTATGGGGCGCGAGATCTACTTTCTAACACCCGTGACCTATTTACCACTGACCTACGCGCTACTACTGCTGCCACTGCCGTGGCCGATGATGATACCAATACTGCCCAGATACTGGAGTCTGCCCTGGCCGCTGGCACCGACTGGTATGCCTTCCTAGACTCCGTTAGCACGGCAATACCAAACGGAGTACAACTAGCCACACTGTCGGTAGACGACTCGGGAAACGTACGCCTAACCGGCCAAGCAGATACGCGCGCCGCGCTACTGCAGCTGCAGGAAAAACTCCGGGCCAGCGGCGCCATAGCCGACCTGTACTCGCCGGTGCGCAACCTGCTGCAGCCGACCGATGTCGCTTTCGAGCTCACTGGTCGCCTAGCCACAACTACTGCCCCATGAGTCCTTACGTCCGTCTGCTCGCCGTGCCTGCTGCTGCCCTCGCGGCCGGGGCAGCTTTATGGCTACTAGTTGGCGCGCCCTCATGGCGTGACCTGCCCGATATCCGCCGCGAGCTAGCCGAACGCCGCGGCCAGTTAGAGGCTTGGACTACGCCAAATCGCCACGCCGGAGAGGATCAGCAGCGTGGCCAGCATGTAGCGGCGGCTACGGCAACTTTAAAGCAGGCTGGGGCGCCAGCTGGCCAGGCATTAGACGTAATCGTAACCCTAGAACAGATAGCCACGTCGCAAGGCGTCATCCAACGCATCCAACTGGGCGACCCAATTGCCGTCGGCAGCAGCGACTGGCAACAGAGTGTTGTTAACCTCGAGGTCATCGGTACATTCGACGCCGTTGCCGGCTACCTTGCCGACTTGCACCGCCTGCCGTGGATACTAAATCTGACACAACTTAATATCCAGCGTGAGCAGCCGGGCAAGGTCAACGCTACAGTGGTCGGTACTATGCTGTGGCGCCAATTGTAACTATATGAAGCTAG
>CAYZDG010000064.1:0-3928 GCA_964477165.1 uncultured Gammaproteobacteria bacterium | reverse complement strand
CCTTCAACCCCAAAGAAGCCGTGGAACTAACCGGCCGCACTGGTGTGAACCTACTGTATACCTACGCCCGCGCCAGCAGCGTGCTGGCCAAAGCGGGAGACTGGAAGCCTACACCGTATACAGACGACATTAGTGACAGCGAATGGGCGGTGATCAAGCTACTAGCTCAATATCCTGACGCCGTGGCTCATGCCGCGTCTGAATATGAGCCGTCTGTGTTAGTTAACCACCTGCTGGATCTTGCTGCTGCCTTTAATACCTTGTACCACGACCAGATCATCTTAAAAGCAGACGAGCCACTGCGTTCGGCGCGTCTAGGGCTAGTAGCGGCGTTCCAAAAAACCATGACTAATGGCCTCAAGCTGCTGGACATCGAGCCACTAGCGGAGATGTAAATTAATGAATATCTAGAAGCGCCGTCGTGCGACGGCGCTATTACTTTGCTTGTGGATATCGCTATGGTAACTTATAGCTCCTATGGAGGATCGCCAACTAGAAACCTACTTCACCTCAATCAAAGAGGACTTCAATTATATGGACGGTCGCTTTGATGCAATTGATCGTCGTTTCGACAGGATTGAAAATGATATTACTGAGATTAAGGCCGATATCACCGCGCTTAAGGATGACGTTTACGAACTTAAATGTGACATGGCAATAGTTAAAACTGACGTGAGTGAGATAAAGGGAACCACTAGCAATATCCTCACCCTCGCCCGGATGTGGGACATTCGTGATCGCCAACGTGAGCAGCAGATTCTACAGCTGCAGCGTTCGACTTAAATTGTCGGATTGAGGGACACTGACATGATTGACAGATACTACAGCAGCGTGCAATACATCCCTTCATTAAGCCTTGAAAACTAATAAACCCTTCAAGTAGCCCTTATGGGGCAAGGAGACTATTGTGAGAAGTACTCAAAATACACGGTGCCAGCGTGGATTCACGCTGATCGGACTCTTGGTTGCAATTGTGATTATCGGCATGCTGGTAGTCGCGGTCAGACAGCGAAATTTCGGTGCCCAGGAGCGCGCGCGTATTGGCGTAGCCAGTACAGATGTAGACCTGTATCGTCAGGCCCTAGGGATGTTCGAGCTGGACTATGACGATTTTCCCGCGGCACTGACATTGGCGAACGCGCCAGCGGTATTGGTGGATCCACAAGGCGATCCATATATGCCGCTACTACCCGTCGGTAATAACTTCGCTACGTTCTTGTACATCCGCACACATGTAGGCGCCACTATGACGCCGAGCTATGAGCTTGAGATAACATGCAAAGACGCGGCAGGAACCGTCCTACAGGCAACGCCACAAGGAGTCCGAAAACGATAACTGACCCAGCCAGCCCAACGTAACTACAGACCCGCTTCATTAAGAGGCGGGTCTTCTATATGTAAATAAATAATTATCGCCTTAGATCGGCCACGTGAATAGTTGCCTCGCGCGGGCAATGAACGAAGTTATCACGCACATCATCGATGAACCAATCTCGCGCCTCTAGCGGATACACTAAGTGCTTAGGTAATTCGGCAAGTGGAATCCATTGCGGATTATAGTAGGTACCCAGCCTAGTCATTCGCTCGGCCTCGGGGCTATTAGGGTGAACGCTGGGTTCGCCTGATACATAGCGGCACAGATAGAGGTTCTGCTCCTCCCCGTCGACGTAATGCAGCTGATACAGCAGCTGTCCGACACTAACGACGACAGTGGTCTCCTCGGCTATCTCGCGTATCACCGCCTGTTCTGCCGTCTCCCCTACTTCTATTTTCCCACCAGGGAAACACCAATACTCGTGCCCTTGTTTGCGACGGAACATTAATAGAATCTGATCTCCCCTAATGATGACGCCACCCGCGCGGACCCTAGCCATATTCTATAAACTCGCCTTAGTCCTTAAATAGTGCTCGATAAACCCATCTAGCTTGCCGCTAAGCACGGCGTCGGGATCAGACTCTTCGTAATCCGAGCGATGCTCGCGCACCTGGCGATACGGGTGCAGTACGTAGCTGCGAATGTGATTGCCCCAGGCTGCTTCGGTACGCTCGCCGCGCAATAACTGTCGTTCCTCTTCTTGCTGCGCCGCGTGGTAGCGCTCCAACTTGCCGCGCAAAATGCGCATGGCCCGCTCCTTATTCTGCTGCTGCGACCGCTCATCTTGGCAACTAACGGTAATACCAGTGGGGATGTGGGTAAGACGAATTGCTGAATAAGTTGTATTAACACTCTGGCCGCCGTGGCCGGACGCTGTTTTGGTCTCAATTTTTAAATCCTCATCGCGGATAGCTAACTCCTTGGCTTCGACGATCGGCAAAACCTCCACCATGGCGAATGAAGTATGACGGGCGCCATCGGCATCATAAGGCGATAACCGGATGAGGCGATGCACGCCGTGCTCGCCCTGCAAATAACCAAAGGCATAGCGACCCTCAATTTCGATAGTCACGCTTTTTATTCCTGCTTCGGTACCACGGGACTGCTCGGCCATGGCTACCTTCCACCCTCTACCTTCGGCAAAGCGGGTATACATGCGCAGCAGCATTTCGGCCCAATCCTGCGCGTCTACTCCACCAGCGCCGGCGTAGATGGAGAGTGCGGCGCCATGGTCGTCGTACTTACCGTTTAACAACATGCTTAGCTCCAACTGGAGAAAACGAGTCAGCAGCTGCTCGCCCTGCTGTCCTAACTCGGCCAACACATGCTGATCGCTTTCGGTATCCGCGTGCCGCGCTAGGTCCAACGCGTCGCCCACTTGGCGCTGCAGCTGTACCCACTGCTCTACTTCACGCTGTAGCTCGGCCACGTTCTGCGACGTAGCACCAGCGGCCTTGGGGTCGTCCCAAAAGCCGGGCGCGGATAGCTGCTCGTTTAGCTCGGCCAATTGCTGGCGCTTTTGCTGCATACTGGCGCTATCTACCACGCGGTTGACGTCAGCATGCAAGCTGGAAAGCTGGTCGGTAACGGCGGACATAACTACAAACAGTTTACACAATATCCTTTTGCAAGGGGAAAAGAACTATGCGCCATACACGCCCCTGAAACACAGTAATAAACCGCGCTATTGCAATCAAAGCCTGCTGCCCAACTATCTGTGGGAAAATGTTGATCCGCTGGCGGTGAATTACTCGCGGGACAAAAACGAATACTAACTTGATAAATCTTAGATCCGTTGTAAGTCCAACTATCCCAATCATAAACACTACCCGGCCACGGTGCCGTCGGCCAATGCCCTGGACCTAAATATTGCTCAAGACCATTAGGAAGATCACGGCCAACATCAGCCGGATAGTTTCCATTATTATCAAGGCGCCACATTTCCACTGCCGTAGCTATAGTGCGCAATTCCGACTTAGCTCGCGGCATATAAGCCGCGCTACGCACACTTTTAATGCTACTAACTGAAATTGCCGCTAGAATACCAATAATGGCAATTACCACTAGTAATTCCATTAGGGTAAAGGCGAGTTTGGATGAGTGGTGAATTGGGTAACTCATGTGTAACCCATTTTGCCCACCTACTGGCCGCTCTGCAGCTGCTTCATGTTCTCGATAAGCTCGTTGAAGTTTAAACCGGTGAGTGAGGTGCTACTGGGCAGCTGGCCATACAAACCGCCACCGGTAATGGCGCCTAAACCATTAGAGAGAACACCGCGTAAGGCAACAGCTGCCGCGCCGACTAAGCCCACGTACACTAACACCTTAATCACGCCCATCCAGGTAGCCCAGCGCTGACTACGCCGAATTAGTAGCAGCACCTGCTTCATCTCGGCTATTTCGACGCGCAACTGCTGCAACTCGGATCCTTGATTAGGGCTGGGAGCGACTGGCGGAGTAGGCTCGGTATCCATGTTACTTTTTCTTACTAGCCTTGCGCCGAGTTGATTTCTCCGTTGGCATTAAACTCTTAATCTCCTTTTGGAAGGCAGA
>CAYZDG010000063.1:0-3932 GCA_964477165.1 uncultured Gammaproteobacteria bacterium | reverse complement strand
ACAATGCAGCTTGACATGACAGGTTTATTATGATATATAGACAAAGTATCTAAATTACCAATCGTTTTTTGATAATCTAAATTTGGTCGGAGGAAAAATGAAGACCAGCATATTTTGTATTCTGATGGTTGTATTTTTTACAGTCGGGATCTCACGGATGGGAAACGCCCAAACCCAAACAGATGCGAATGAGTACTACGACATTGTGTGTGGGTGGTTGACTATTGAGAATGGTATTGTTGACGACACACTGTCATCAGCTTGGATCTACACCGAATGGTACTCGGAGAAAAGCTCCGTAGTAGTAGGACTGATAGCGATGGATATTGCACGTAAGTTCAGACGGTGGCAGGTATATTTTCCTGAAAAGGAAGTTGTGGCAATTGTGCCTTTTAATTCTGGGAGCCCCGTATCATCCACCGTTGGAATTTTGGTGCTGTACTGCTATCGAACCGCCGAAGCAGATCGCCCTACGCAATCCAGTGCAGCTATCAGAGGTACTAACTAAACAACGAACCAATCGGGATAATGATTTTTAGAAAAGTAACGAACGCCGCAGCTAATTACTGCGGCATTTTTTATATTGCACGTAGTTCAGTTCAGTGGGGTCCGGGGTTGATCCTCCCCCTAGCAGGGGGAGATGCCCGAAGGGCAGAGGGGGTAAGTTATCTACTTTACCGCTTTAGCTACCTCTACCACTTCCACCTCTCGAGCTTTTTGCTCCTCGGCCGTGTTGGCTTCTAGCGTAATACGCAGTAGGGGCTCGGTGTTGGAGGGGCGAGCGTTGAACCACCAGGTGGGGTACTGCACGGTAAGGCCGTCTAGCTCATCTTGCTGGCCGTCGCTGTACTTTGTTTTTAGCGCGGCAATGGCAGCAGGAATGTTGGGATGAGTAAAGTTAACCTCGTCGCCGCGGACGTAGGGTGTAATTTCACTAATCAATTCAGATAGCGGCCGAGTCTCACGCGACAGCAGGTTGAGGATATAAATAAACGCCATAAAGCCCGAGTCGGCGTAGGCGTTTTCACGGAAACTAAAGTGAGATGATACTTCGCCACTAAGTTTGCCCTGGTGAGCCCTTAGTCCAGCCGACACGTTGACGTAGCCCACTGGGGTGCGTACTGGCACGCCGCCCCATTTAGTCACAAATTCTGGTACAGCTTTGGAACAGATTAAATTGTACGCAATAGCCGTGCCTGGTTCTTGGCGCAGCGCTTCTTTGGCCAGTAGCAGCAGGGTCTGATCACCACGAATGAGTTGGCCGTTTTCGTCTAACGTGAACATGCGGTCGGTGTCGCCATCAAACATAAAGCCGGCCGTGGCGCCTAGTTCACGCACCCTTGCTCCCGCCGCGTCAGCCGCTTTAGGCATCAGCGGGTTAGATGGGCGGTTAGGGAAGTGGCCGTCAAGCTCGGCGAACATTAATTCCACGCTTACTGAATTTGGTAATAAAGATTGCAATAGCGGAATCACTTTTCCGGCCATGCCATTGCCCGCGTCTACCACAATTTTAAGCGGTCGATTTATATCAACGTCGACAGCTTTCTTAAGGTGCTCCAAGTATTGCGGGTATAAATCCATCTCGGTGCAAGTACCGAGGGTGTTCTGATGTTCTGATGTTCTGATGTTCTGGATTGCCTCTAGAATCTCCGTCCCCCGAATCCACGTCATGTTCTTGCCCACAGCTTTGCAACCGTTGTACTCGGCTGGGTTGTGCGAAGCAGTAATCATAATGCCGCCGTCATAACCAAGCAGACCAACCGCGACATAGATTAGATCAATAGGCACCAGGCCAATGTCGTGCACGTTTATGCCAGCGCCGGTCAACCCCGCGATCATAGCTGTATGCAGCTCGGGTGAGCCAATTCTCATATCTCGGCCTACGGCGATTTTTAGGGTTTCTGGCGCAGCACCGGCAATCTGACTAAACTTTGTTGCCAAGGCCTTACCAATGGCCTGGAATAGGTCGGGGGTAAGTTGATCGGGGTAAATACCCCGTACGTCGTAGGATTTGAAGACGCTGGTGTCCATAGAACTACAGAGTACACAGGGGAGGGCCGAACAGACAAATTAAGTCAAAAGCAAACCCCCGGCGTTGTGTCGGGGGTTGTTGGTATTCAGATATATATAGTTTATCGTTTGCGATGTTTTGTGATTTTGATTTGAGGGTTTTCTTCATCTTCGGACGCTTTGTGTCCGCCAAGGTTATTGCCTACCGCACCACTCCGATTCAGGCTGTTCTTTCCAAGATAACGTCTGGGTTTTGAAATCCTCTCCAAATTCCTAGTGAGTCTCATTGGGCATCCTTATCTATTTTAGTTATATCCGGGCGATGTGCACGGACAATTTGTTACAGAACTATACAGCGGGGGATAGTACGCTTGGTTAGTCTTAATTGCAAGAGCACTTTGACCAGTCTGCCCGTAAACCGTACCCTGGTGCTATGCCAAGCAACGTCGCCACTCTCATCTCCTCCGAACTGGATCGCCAGCGGTCTACCCTTACGCTTATCGCCAGCGAGAACTATCCAAGTGCTGCGGTAATGGCCGCGACTGGTTCAGTGCTCACTGCTAAGTATTCCGAAGGTTATCCCGGCGCCCGCTATTACGGCGGTAACCAGGTGGTAGATGAAATCGAGCGTTTGGCCATCGATCAGGCCAAGGCAGTGTTCGGATCAGACCACACCAATGTGCAGCCATACTCGGGCTCGCCAGCTAATCTAGCGGCACTACTGGCATTGGCCGAGCCCGGCAGCACCATTATGGGTATGAGCTTGCCCAGCGGTGGCCATCTCACTCACGGCTTTAAGGTAAGTATCACCGGCAAGATATTCCGCAGCGTGCAGTACGGCGTGGGTGATGATGGTCTGTTAGATTTTGATGCCATTCGCGCACTGGCCGTGCAAGAAAAGCCTGCCGTCATTATTTGCGGCGCCACGGCCTATCCGCGCACTATCGACTTTGCCGCATTTAAAAAAATTGCGGATGAGATCGGAGCTAAACTGCTGGCGGATATTGCCCACATCTCTGGTCTAGTTGCTACTGGGCTGCATCCCTCGCCCGTGCCGCACGCAGATGTAGTAACTATGACCACGCACAAGATGCTACGTGGCCCGCGCGGTGCCATGATTTTGTGCAAGGCCGAGCATGCCAAGGCCGTAGATAAGTGGGTGTTCCCTGGTTTACAGGGCGGGCCGCACAATGGCACCACGGCTGCTATTGCCCAGTGCCTTATCGAGGCGCAGACGCCGGAGTTTAAAACATACTGTCAGCAAGTAGTGGCTAACGCGCAAGCTCTTGCCGCGGCCTTGCTGGAGCAGGGTTTGACCTTGGTTACAGGCGGTACAGATAATCATTTGTTACTTGTAGATTTGCGGCCGCAAGACGTGAGTGGTCACGAAGTAGAGGAGCGTTTAGAGGCGGCTGGTATTATTGCCAACCGTAACACTGTGCCTAATGATCCGCGGCCACCGCGCGAAGCTAGTGGTTTACGTCTGGGCAGCCCAGCGCTTACCACGCGCGGTTTGGGCGAGGCCGAGTTCCGTCGCCTTGGTACTGCCATTGCCGATGTCATTTTGCAGCCGAGCCAAGCGTCTAGCGCGGCCGCCGTCAAGCTAGTAGCCGAGCTAACTAAGACATTCCCGCTGTACGCATAAAAGAAAAGCAGGCCCCAGTTAGGGCCTACTTGTGTTGCTTCGCGCTTAAGCTCGCGACCGTTTGCGTTTGCAGAGTTCCTTGGCCAGCGCGTCACGGAGTTCGGGGAACTGCTCGAAGATGTCCGCGACCTGCTGCGCCGCCTCGGCCTGCCGCGCAGTGCGGGAGGCAACTTCCTGGGCAGCCACCACAATGCTGGAGCGGCGACGTGTCGGCTGCTTACGCGGCTTGCGGGTGGCGGCGCGTTTCTTGGTGCGCCATTTCTTGACCACGTGGTAG
>CAYZDG010000062.1:0-4005 GCA_964477165.1 uncultured Gammaproteobacteria bacterium | reverse complement strand
CGGCGCGAGGCGTTAGAAAATATTTTAAGCGGCTGTCGTCGTATTGCCGCGGCCACGTCGCGGCTGGAGCTGGCCGTGCGCCTAGAGCCAGCCATGGTGCCGAGCGCCGCAGGCATGTTGCGTTCATTAGGCATGGTTTCGGCTGGCAGCGTGCAGCCAGCGCGGACCCAGGTGCTCGATCTTGCCTACGAACCGCAGCAGTTACTAGCTAAGATGCATCCTAAGACCCGTTACAATATTGGTTTAGCCGAGCGTCACAACATTAAGGCCTGGCGGGAGGAAAGTAGTGAGCGCGGTCTGGAAACATTTAGCCGCTTAGCAGCCCTCACCGCTGACCGCCATGGATTTAATCTGCACGACGCAGATCATTATCGACGCATGTTGCGCCTACTGGATGGCGAGCAAGGTAATCCGGCGGCAGAGTTATGGGTTGCGGGCCAGGATGGTGAACCGCCGTTGGCAGCGGCTATAATTGTTCATTGGGGCGACACTGTTACTTATGTGCATGGCGCTTCCGATCCAGCTTTTAAAAATCTTATGGCGCCGCACTTACTGCAGTGGCAAATGGTGTTAAATGCGCGGGAGCTTGGTTACCGTTATTACGACTTCTGGGGTATTGCTCCAGCTAATCAGCCTAATCATCCATGGGCAGGCTTTACTAGGTTTAAGGAAGGCTTTGGTGGATACGCCATGGAGTATGTTGGCGCCTACGATTTAGTGCAGCAGCCAGGCTGGTACCAGCTGTATCGGATGTACCGTAGAATGAAGGGAAAACCATAAATCCTAAGCACTAAATCCTAAATGGATGCAAAATCCAACACGTAATTAGTTTACAATTTTAGGGTTTGTGATTTTTGATTTATAGTTCGTTTAGGATTTTGGATTTAGTCATTAGGATTTACTTAGATTTGCGTCTCTACGAGATTTTGGTAAGGTTCGGGTATGCCAACACCTCCCGTCCGTTTAGCCGTCGTGGCTGCCGCTGGCCGTGGCACGCGCATGGGTCAACTGGCTGGGGCCAAGCCTAAACACCTCATCAAGGTGAATGGGCAGCCTTTTTTGTTCTATCTACTCGACCGATTGCAGCAAGCTGGCATTGAAGAGATCATTCTAGTCGGCGGGCACCACATTCCGGCAATGCAGGAGTTCGCGGCCATGCATGGCCCCAAATTTAATGTGACCCTAGTGGACCAATTTCAGCGTTTGGGCGAGGATCGCTACGGCACGGCGCTTGCCATTCAGGCAGTGCAGCCCGAGGTAGGCGAGCGTGAGTTTCTAGTCGTCTACGGTGACAACTTATTTTCGGTTCGTGACTTACAAAAGGTCATCACGGCACCACCTGACAGCTGCTACATTGCCACGCTTACCCACTCGCATCCCGAACGCTACGGTGTAGTGCTGTCTAACGCTGACGGGACAGTTACCAAGATCATCGAAAAACCAACGGAACCTAGCGGCAACCAGATTAACGCTGGCCTGTACCGTTTTACACCCGAAGTGTTCGGCGTGTTGCCTACGCAGCCGTCGCCGCGTGGTGAGTATGAGCTGACTGACGCAGTTCAAACCCTAGCTGAAGCCAGCAAGATGAAAGTCGTTTCTTTAGATGACTACTGGCAAGACTTTGGTCGCCCCGAGGATGTGCCGGCGGCCGAGCAGATTCTAGCCAAGTCATAGCATGGGAATCATTGCTGTCGCGCGAAGATTCACTCCCAACTGGGCGCTCGTCGCCTTCCATTGGCTAGAAGCGTGGGCGGGCGTTGTGCGCTACGGTTTTCCGTCGCGGCAGTTAGTTGTTGTTGGTGTTACTGGCACCAACGGCAAGAGTACCACGGTTAACTATATCGCCAAGGTGCTGGCGCAGGCTGGGAGTAGGGTCGGTTTTGTTACCACAGCCAACATCTACGACGGGCAGCGTGAGTGGATGAATACGTGGAAGTTAACCATGCCCGGGCGGTTCCATTTGCAAGGGCTGCTGCGACAGATGGTGACTAACGGATGTCATTATGCTGTAGTGGAGATCTCATCCGAGGGTTTAATCCAGTATCGTCACGCTGGCATTAATATCGACGTGTCCGTGTTCACCAATCTTACGCCCGAGCATATCGAGCGGCACGGCGGATTCGAGAATTATAAAAAGGCCAAGGGTATGTTGTTCCGACACCTTACGCAATTGCCACGCAAATCATTTGGCGGTAAGAAACAGCCCAAGGTAATTGTGGTAAATGCAAACGACCAGCACGCGGGATATTTTATGTCGTTTACCGCGGACGAAACGATTGGGTATGGGTTGAGGGACACAGGACATAGGCATGTCCCGAGCATAGTCGAGGGGACACAGGACACAACGGCACCCGTAGAGACGCAAAATTTTGCGTCTCACCCCACGACGCAAGTTATCGCCACCGATGTTAAAATCGAGCCGTGGTCATCATCATTCGTTGTGGGCGGGCAGGAATTTGAGGTTAAAATGGGCGGGCAGTTTAATGTTTACAATGCCCTAGCGGCGGTGGCCGTCGGAAGATCCTTGGGCATGAGTTTGGAGCAGTGCGCCGTTGGTGTCGCCTCACTCACGTTTGTACCCGGTCGCATGGAGCGCGTTGAAGTGGGTCAGTCATTTATCGCGTTGGTCGATTACGCGCCAGAACCCGAGAGCATGCGTCAGTTGCAGCAGGCTATCGGACGAATTCCGCACCGCCGTGTCATTCACGTATTTGGTTCAGCTGGTGGTGGGCGCGATGTATCGCGGCGCCCTGTTCTTGGAAAAATGGTGGCGAGTTATGCCGACGTAGCCATTGTAACCAACGAGGATCCGTATGATGAAGATCCACGGCAGATTATCAATCAGATCGTGGCTGGTACCAACGGTGGGCGCGCTGACGTCATTATGGAACCAGATCGGCGCCAGGCAATCCGTCGCGCTGTGAGCCTAGCTAGGGAAGGAGACATTGTGGTCGTAACCGGCAAGGCTAGCGAGCAGTGGCTGTGCTGGGAGAATGGCCGTAAGGAGCCGTGGGACGATCGGCAGGTACTGCGGGAGGAGTTGGAGCAGGGGAGCAGGTTGTAGGTTTCAGGTGTTAGGTTAAAGGAACTTGTCATTTGGCATTGGTCATTGGACATTACTCCTTTAGTCATTCGGATTTAAGATTTCGGATTTTTCGGTATACTGGTGTTCCGGTGTACTGAAGTTCTGATGTTCTGACCCCTGACATTTTGGATTTGGGATTTATCCTGTATCCTATCTACATGACCCTCGACGAAATCTTCGGTGCCGCCATTGCGGCTAAGGCGTCGGATATCCATCTGTGTGTGGGTCGGCCGCCTATGGTGCGAGTAGACGGTGAGCTATTGCCCCTAGATCACTCCGAACCTATGGGCGCGCCGCAGGTGCACGACCTGGTTTACAGCCTGCTTACTGGCACGCAGCAACAAACATTTGAGACAGATCGAGATTTAGACATCTCGTATGAGTTACGCGATGGCGCTCGTTTCCGCGTGAACCTGCACTGGGAGCGTGGCCATGTCGGCTTAGTGGCTCGTATTATCCCGCCGCACATTCCCACATTGGAGGAGTTGTCTATGCCGCCATTGGTATCCGATCTACTACGAGTGGATCAAGGGCTTATCTTGGTAACTGGCCCTACGGGTTGTGGTAAGAGCACCAGTCTAGCCAGCATGATTGAGACTATCAACAATGAGCGGGCAGCAAATATCGTAACGTTAGAGGATCCGGTAGAGTTTATTTTTGAGCCTAAGCTGTCTATTATTCGTCAGCGTCAGCTTGGCACAGACATCACCAGTTTTCCCGCTGGTTTAAAGCACGTATTACGGCAAGATCAGAACGTTATTATGGTCGGCGAGATGCGTGACTTAGAGACCATTGCCACTACCATCACCTTGGCCGAGACTGGCCACTTGGTACTAGCTACACTGCACACCCATAACGCCAGCCAGACCATTGACCGCATCGTTGATGTGTTTCCGCCATATCAGCAGCCGCTGGTGCGG
>CAYZDG010000061.1:0-4103 GCA_964477165.1 uncultured Gammaproteobacteria bacterium | reverse complement strand
CCTCCAGTTGGCATTACCCCCACCAGTACGCCCGAGGATAACTTGAGCCTTCCACCACAGCCCGCGGAACCGACCACGCCGCAGCCAGATCAAACAGGTGCCGTAGTAGCTGCCCGAGTGTGGGCCGAGCGGTTTGCTAGTTGGTCTAACGAGGACGACTTCACCAACTTGCAGCAGCTCAACGGCCAGTCGACCAATCAAGTACAAGCTTTCTTAGTTTCGTATCGCCAGCAGCTACAACAGCGCTACCCGCTGGCTGATGGTTATCGCGGTGTTACTGGGCGGGCCTTGTCGCCGAAGCTGGATAGCTACGACGCTGGGGCAGGCACGGCGCAGGTGAGCGTGGCCATGCAGTTGGCCGAGAGTACGTCTACCGTACCCACAATTACCAATCGTGTCCTCGACTTGCGTCTGCTGCGCAGCGGTGAGGCGTGGTTAGTGGATTTTGTGAAGTGGGCTGATTAAATGGCTACTGATGAGGAACGCCTGGTAGCAGACCAGGAGCGGCAGCAGCGAGTGCAGGCGCAGACAGCGGCCGCGGCCAAGCAGGCGGCCGAAGGCGAGGCCACCTCTTCACCTGGTGGAGCAGTAGTAAAATTGTCACCTACGGC
Source organism: uncultured Gammaproteobacteria bacterium (assembly GCA_964477165.1). Classification (GTDB taxonomy): domain Bacteria; phylum Patescibacteriota; class Patescibacteriia; order CAYZDG01; family CAYZDG01; genus CAYZDG01. The sequence continues at coordinate 3,492 of CAYZDG010000061.1, read as the reverse complement.
CAGGGCGTTGCGGCTCGCCTGGTTATTTTATTTACCGTCATTTACCCTCACTTCAATATACATTGTGCTGCACATGTTGTTGCGGTACGTGTTCCAATTTAAGTCCTTCTGTCGAGCCGATCAAGGCGCACCGATGGCCGAGGCAGCCGGAGCAGCTAAATCTATTGGTTTAGCCAGTGGTAGCGGCGGAGGCATGATGGAAAAGGCGTGGATTGCCCTGGGCATTATGTCTATCGCGCCTTTAGCCGCTGTCGTTGGTATAGTGCTTGTTATCGGCGATGTGGTGAATAATCCGACGAGGTACGTTTTGTGCACCCCGGGCGGACTAGTGGCGATAGTGGCTAACTTTAGCGTGGGCGCGGGGACTGATAGCTATCTTTCGTGCGTTCTTGCTGGTGAGTTTAAGTAGGCGAAAAATGCTACACTAATTACATGTCGAACCTGCGGCGAATTCTGCTCTCGGTAGCCTTGCTAGCTATTGCTGGAGCCATGGGCTTTGGCCTGTACTGGCTGTTTTTCCGTACGCCCACCCAATCGCCGGTGAATCCGCCAGTCGAGCCAGGTAAAGGCCAGTTCCCGCCAGTCGGGTCGGGCGGGCAAATTACGCCTACTAGCACGGGACGATTTCCTATTACACCTGATGACGGCGTGGGACCATACGTTGCTACTAGCACAACGGATACTATCGCGGGTGCGACTACGGCAGCTAACGGCAGCTTGCGCTATTATGACTCACTGCGTCGGCAGTTTGTTAATCTAGCAGCTGACGGCAGTATTACCCCGCTGTCACCTGATAAGTTCTTCGGCGTATCCAATGTAACTTGGGCGCCGGGCAATACTAAGGCGATTGTGGCCTACCCTGACGGCAGTAAGGTGCTGTATGACTTTGCCACGCAGCAGCAAGCAACATTACCGAAAGAGATGACAAGTTTTTCTTTTGATCCGTCTGGTACCAGGCTAGCCAGTTTGTATTTAGGTGCTTCACCCGAGGAGCAGTGGCTAGTAGCCTCAAATGCCGACGGTAGCCAGATTCAGCTGGTCGAAGCGGTCGGCGGCAAGGCGCAGAATTTTACGCCCAGCTGGGCACCGAATGGCCAGATTATTGGTTTGTACGCGGAGGCAGTAGACGGCAACCGCCAGGAAGTAATACCCATTGGCCGTAACGGCGAGAATTTTCGTTCGTTTCTAGCCCCTGGTCGCGGCTTTACGGCGTCGTGGTCTCCAAGCGGCGAGCGAGTGCTATACAGCGTGCATAACGATCAGAGTCAAGGGCGACCCGAGTTGTACCTTGGCGATGGCCGGGCCGACTCATTTGGTTCTAACAGCACTAACCTTGGGCTGTCGACCTCGGCCGACTGGTGCTCGTTCTCGGGCACTAGCGTGTACTGTGCCGCGCTAGATACTCCGCCCGCGCTATTAGATACTTACCCCGAGTTGGCAGTAGGTCAGCCAGCATCGCTATGGCGGATAGATTTAGCTAGTGGCCAGCGTACGTTGGTCTCCTCACTACCCGAGGGCTTTACCCCCAGCGCCGTGCTAGTTGGCGAGGGTGGCGTGTACGTAGCCGACCAAATAACCGGACGACTTTATGCCGCACCGACGCAGTAGCCTATTCATTCTGGCTGTTTTTTGTAGCCTAGTAATGGCTGCGGCTATACCGGCCGCAGTACAAGCGCAGCCGCCAGGCCCCAGCAATGGCAACGGCGAGGTGTACTTTGAGCCAAGTATTTATTTTCCAGGCCTCGATAGCATGCCTGGAGCCCAGAGCGATATTACAACTCAAAGGATTAAAATTTTAATGACGCCCACTACATTGGGCGAGTATATTGTAGCGCTGTACACATTTTTTACTGGCGCCACGGCACTTGTGGCTTTGTTTATGGTTACTTATGGCGGCTTGCAGTGGTTGTTAGCCGGAGGTAACCAGGGCAGCATAACTAAAGCCAAGGAGACTATTGGCGGCGCCCTGGCTGGTATGGTCATTGCTCTGTTGTCCTACGCGCTGCTGGCTACCATTAGTCGAGGGTTAGTAGAGTTCAAAAGTTTGGATACTCGGTTGGAGGCACCAGCAGGGCAAACCGATACAGAAACACCAGGCGGGACTCGCCCGTTCGTTCCCCCTACGGCCTTACCGTTGAAGGCTAATTTTGAGGATCTCTATGGAAGTATATTCGCCGAGGCATCATCTGATTTTGGCGTAGATTGCACGTTACTGAAGGCACATGCATTGGCCGAGTCTGGCGGTAGACCTGCTGAGGTATCGGGCGCTGGTGCTTGCGGTATGCTACAGGTAATGCCCGAGACAGCCAACGATCTAATAGCACGTTACCCCGCGGAGGCTCCCAGGCCGGGGCCGATGAGCGTATCGTGTGGAGATCTACAGGAGCCTCGCTTTGGAATTCGGATGGGCGCTGCTTATATAGCGCAGCTTCGAGACGGAAGTACGTTTCCCACGAACTATGGTTACTGCACTGCTAGGCAGAGTACTTTAAAGCCCCAGTTTAGTTGGGGCGAGGAAGATAAAATAGCAGCTTATAATGGTGGCCCAGGAGCAAATTGCCTTAGCGTTACCTGTCCAGGTCAAACCTATTGGGAGTGTACCCAGAATTCTGGCTACCAACAGACGCGTAATTATGTTCGCGCGGTTAGGACGTACTACCAGATGCTTATCGAACAACTTCGATTCTGCGAGTAGGGCTACATTAAAATGAATATAGAACAGCGGCCCGTTTTGAGGCCGCTGTTAGTTTATCTCCTTCTACATTTCCGTGACCCCTTAGGTGCCACTACATTCTTTGTCTTTGACTTCGGCAATTCAGCCAAGACAGGGTAGGCAGAACTAAGAGCGAGTCGTATCAACTGCTGCGAGCTTTCACATAAGCAGCTGGTAACAACTAAGCGGTTGCCCCCTGGAGTTTCGATAACTGCGAAATCGTCCTGTGTCTCCCCATTAACGACTCTTACGGCTGCGTTGCAAATCAAAGTGTCGCCGTAGGCCTTACGAAGCTTTGCTACAACCGCGTCGGTTTTCGCAAGGAGCCGTACACGATTTCGTATGTCATCGTTTATGTGTACTACTACATCCCCCTCACTCATGAGAACCCCTCGAGCAAATGTGCGCAGAGATTGCTCTGGGGGTACTTCAAGGACTGTGTTCATTTTCTTTCCTGCGTTTTCTTTTCCTGCGTTTTGTAACTATTTTCTTTTCCGTCACCTTTCTTTGACGGTTTGTAGAAGCTAGTAACTTATTTATTTGAAGTTGGGTATATCGGTGGTGGGTCGGCGGCGCGCCGGAGCAGTGGAGGTCGCAGGTAACCACTGTACCGGTGCTGTCGCGCGCAGAAAGCTATTCACAATTGTGTTGCCTTCAGTTGCGTTACAGCGTCGCTGCTCAGCCGACCCACCCTTTTGGTTGTAATCACATTATTCCGTGAGGAATTCAATGAGCTTATGCGAATATACTGCTACGGGCGGTAGAATTTGTCAAGCATA
>CAYZDG010000060.1:0-4107 GCA_964477165.1 uncultured Gammaproteobacteria bacterium | reverse complement strand
AGTACGATCCGATTGCCATCAGGAAGCACGCCGAGCAATTTAGCGCCGAGCGGTTTATCAGTGAGATGCAAAATCACGTAGCGAAGATAACAGGGGGAGAATAGAAAAAGCCGCGCGCCGTAGATTATATTTCAGCGATAAAGAAATGCCCGGCATTTGCCGGGCACCAGATTGCTCTGTCGAGCTTGTTCCTATCTCACCTCGCCTTGCGTACAGTAGCAACCATCTCGACTGCCGTGACGTCCAGCACTTCGCGTTCAGTGATGCAGAAAGAGCTAATCTCCCAACGAATGCCGGTTCTTTTGGTCAGCTCCAGGATTAGTCGGCTTAGTTGGATGGATGCATGAGCACTCTGCGAGTCGCGGTATTTTTGCTGCACTGGCGGAGAGACCTCGCAGAAAAACACACCGTGACTCATGTATGTAGTTCCGCTAATGAGACGTTTGTTCCCTAGAATCGGATAGGGACTCCTTGTCTGCTTTTTCGATGTTCTAGCCATTAGTTAATGTCCTTGTTTGGACTTTATTTGGGATTTATATGTATAGTATATAAATACCACTCCTGTCAATACTGTCTGAATTATGAAATTTATCTTCGATGCCCGTAGCTTGCTCTGGACTCCACTGACTGGGGTTGGGGGGTATCTATTGCATAGTCTACGGGAGCTGGCGCGCCAGAAGCCGGAGCATCAGCTAGTCGGCTTTTATAACGCCGCGGGAAAGGTACCGCCAGCACCGATTGAGGCGTCGAATGTATCTTGGGTCAATCGCCGTTGGTCCAATCGTATCCTTAATGGCCTGACCATTTTAGGTGCAGCGCCGAAGATGGATCGCGCGCTTGGGGGTGGCGACCCCGCGTCGTCGCGCGGGGCAAGCGTCCTATGGCTGCCGAATATCAACTACGCGCAGTGGTCAGTTGATGTCCCAATGGTGCTAACGATTCACGATTTGGCGTTCCTGCGCATGCCCGAGGTCTATAATCTAAAGTGGCAGATATGGCATAAATTAGTCCGTCCAAAAATGCTGGTGCGCGCTGCTGCCGCCATCATCGTACCGTCTCAGGCCACGGCCGAGGACGTGACGGAATTAATGGGCGTGGCACCGGAAAAAATTCACGTTATCCCGCACGGCGTCAATGGTGCCGACGTTTCCACCACGGACGTTGTTATTAAAAAACCATATTTGTTATATGTCGGCACCATTGAGCCACGTAAGAACGTGGAGGCAATTGTGGACGCGTTTACACAGGTACGGCGTAGCCACCCGAATCTAACGTTGGTTCTGGCCGGGTCGTGGGGTTGGAAGACAGCGGCGGTGCGGCGTGCCATTGATGCCAGCCCGGCGCGCGAGGGCATCCGCGTGCTGCGCTACGTGGACGATGCGCAGCGATGTGCTTTGTATCAGAACGCCACGGTGCTCGTCTGGCCCAGCTGGTACGAGGGATTCGGTTTTCCAGTACTAGAGGCCATGGCAACGGGGTGTCCAGTCATCGCCGGGGCAACATCGTCGCTGTTTGAGGTGGCAGGGGATGCGGCGCTGTTAGTGCGGCCGTACGACCAGGCAGGTTTGGTTCAGGCTATTACGAGCGTCGTGTCAGACGAGAGACTGCGAGGCATGCTACGGGAACGCGGTTTGGCACGGGCGCAGCAGTTTACGTGGGAGGCAGCGGCGCGTAAGATGTGGGAGGTGTTTGAGGGGGTGGCGAGATAGAACGGAATTTAGATAACGTAATTATCCACGCGACGCAAGGATGAGGTTAACGCCATCAAATACCTCGGCGTTACGTAGGGGCGCAAAATTTTGCGCCCCTACCAACCAACGCCGTACCCAAAAACCAAACGCCATACCCAATCCCCACGTTGGTAATGCGTTTGTAATAACACCGGATCATATATCGGGTTAACGTCGATAAAAAACCACGGTGTTACCGTAGAGACGTTGCAATGCAACGTCTCTACCCAACGCATCCAATCCCCCATGTCCATCATTTCACCACGTCCCGGTTCGTTACCGTCGTTTATTCGAACGTATAAAAACGTTATGGGAGGAACAATTAACTAATAATTTTGTCGAAATAACCCCAAAATATGGAAACGGGACATGAGCCATGAATGACATCCCCCGTGGGGTTTGGTAGGCTCACGGTAGCTTATGCGTACCGTCATTGACGCCCGATTATATGGCCCTCGGCACGGGGGGTTGGGTCGCTATGTACAACAACTGTGTTTGCGGCTGCCCGCGTTGGAGCCGTTAACGACATGGATTTTTTTAATGGGTACCGAGGCCGAGGCCGACTACCGTGCTGACGTAGGCGCCGTGCCGACCAACGTGCAGTTGGTTCGCGCGCCATGGCATTGGTACACCCTGGCCGAGCAGATCCATCTACCGCGACTCATTCGCCGTTTGGCGCCGGACGTAACTCACTATCCGCATTTCAACGTGCCGCTGTTTGCGCCACAGCCGTATGTGGTTACCGTGCATGACCTCATCATTCATCATTTTCCCACGTCGCGCGCGACTACATTGAATCCAATTACCTATGGTCTAAAGTTATTGGCGTACCGCGCGGTGGTACGCGCGGCAGTTCGTCGTGCTCGCCGAATATTAGTACCGACGAAATTTGTTGCCGACGATATCCGGCGGCAGTATCCATGGTTGCCGGCAAACAGAATCACCGTTACCTACGAAGGCGCTGCCGACGTTCCCACCACCGGCGCCGTAGGGACGCAAGATTTTGCGTCCCCATCCCACGCAATTGAAAAACCATATTTGTTATACGTCGGCAGCGCCTACCCTCATAAAGACGTAATCATCGCGATAAGGGCATTTGCCGAATTACGTCGGCGCGGGATTATTAAGACGTTTGTTCACGCGTGGCGGCCGGACGAATTCCTTCGCCGTCTGCAGGCACAGGCTCGCGCCGAGGGTATTAGCGACGGTGTGATCTGGCCTGGTTACGTACCAGACCAGCAATTAACCGAGTTGTATCGCGGCGCCGCTGCTTATGTATTCCCGTCGCGTTATGAGGGCTTTGGCTTACCGCCGCTAGAGGCGCAGGCAGCTAGCTGCCCCGTAGTTGCTGCCCGCGCGTCCTGTTTGCCCGAGGTTCTAGGTGATAGCGTGGCGTGGTTTGAACCTGGCAATGTGGCGCAGCTGGTGGCGGCGGTGGAACGCGTAGTTGGCGATCGATCTTATCGGCAAGATCTTATCCAGCGGGGCTCGGCTAATTATCAGCGGTTTAGTTGGGATAAGTTGGCGCGGCAGACACTAGAGGCGTACGGATTGGGCCGTCGGGATTAATAGCTATCAATCCATACCTATCTTAGGTGTGCTAGAATAACTGGCATGGATGAGCAGATGCCACCAGTGTTGCCCAAGCGGAAACGCGGGCGACCTCGTAAGTACCCATTGCCGGCCGCGGCAATTCAGCCTGTGGCCGAGTCTTCGTCCGTGCTCAACGCACTCTTGAATGATTCTAGTCTATTGGACGTAGATCAGTACGAGTACCGCGAGCCTGCTCCAGCCGCGGCGCTTACGGCATCGGCGTACAGCAGCGCGGCCGAGCCCGACGCCCGAGCCGAGCTCAACTCACTTGTAACTGCCGCCGCCTACCAGGAGGGGTTTAGTGTGGTGGGGGATTCAGAACACCAGAACACCAGAACACCAGAACACCAGTCAGAGGTGCCGGAGGATTCTACGCGAGCGCGGCAGGTGCGTGGCGTCCCGTCATTAGGCGCGGTGGCGCGGTGGAAGGCCGAGGAATTAGTAGTGCGGCAGCCGGCTGGTAGTGAGTCGCTTAATGTAAATGTTGGTGCTGCTGACCAGTCTATTCACATAGTAGATTTACGCGCGCGTATTGTGGCCGAGTCAGCCGAAGCAGTGGAAGAAGTTCTGGCGCAGCCTATTACCTGGCGCAAGGTAGAACGCGCTGTCGTCACACCTGTGCCCGAGGTTGAAATTGCTAAAACGCCGGCTGATGATTTCTTTTTAGATACAGTTACGCCAGCCACGGCGCCACGCCGGCGGCGCAATATAGTAAAACCATTCGAATTTGTGGGGCGCGCCGCGTGGTTGTACTGGTCGCTCGTGGGACAAGTCGCCGCAGCCG
>CAYZDG010000059.1:0-4141 GCA_964477165.1 uncultured Gammaproteobacteria bacterium | reverse complement strand
CGAAGCATAAGCAGCGTCAGGGCTAACGTCATTTTATGGCTGTCCGTATTGCTGGAATTATCCTGCCTAACACCAAGCGAATTGAGCACGGACTCACAGCTATTTACGGCGTGGGTTTAACAACGGCACTTAAGGTGGTGGCCGCGGCTAAGGTTGACCCTGAAACACGGGTAAAAGATCTAACCGAGGCCGAAGTTGCGGCGTTACGGCAGTTAACCGAGAAGCAGATGCGGGTGGAGGGCGACCTGCGCCGTGAGGTGCTGTTAAACATTAAGCGGCTTAAGGAAATCGGTTCATACCGTGGTACGCGTCATAGCCGGCGACTAACCGTTCGTGGTCAGCGCACTAAAACCAATTCGCGGACTGTGCGCGGCAATGTACGCAATACCATGGGCAGCGGTCGCCGCAGCGTGGATAAGAAATAAGACGGGTTCAGAACACCTGTACACAAGAACACCAGAACACCTATCAATATGGCAGACGAGAAGAAAAAAGTAACAGCCGAGGAGGCCAAGCCAGCGCCGGTTAAGCGCAGCCGCAAGGCAAAGCGAGTGGTCCACAAGGGCCGCGCGTATGTGCTAGCGACCTACAATAACACCTTAATTACTCTCACTGATGCGACGGGTAATGTAATCGCGCAGAGTTCGGCTGGTAAGCTAGCTTTTAAGGGCCCCAAGAAGTCTACGCCTTATGCCGCTAGCCTTATTGCAAAGCAGGTGGCGGAAAAGGCAAAGTCTTTTGAGCTACAGGATGTCGACGTATTCGTAAAGGGTGTCGGCTCTGGTCGTGAGGCGGCTGTGCGTGGTTTGTACGCGGCTGGGCTCAACATTCTGGCAATTCGGGACATCACCCCTATTCCACACAATGGTTGCCGCCGTCCTCGGCCGCGCCGCGTATAATTGAACGATTATGGGACGATACACTGGACCACGTACCCGCCTAGCACGCCGTGAGGGTGTGCTATTGCCCGGCGTGACTGTACTAAAGCGAGATTATCCGCCGGGACAGCACGGACCAAAGGGTCGGCCGCGCAAGGTGAGCCAGTACGGCTTGCAACTACGTGAAAAGCAAAAGGCCAAGCGCCTGTACGGCATTATGGAGCGTCAGTTCCGTAACATTGTCCAAAAGGCAATGGCACGGCACGGTGATAGCGCCCAGGGTCTAGTCGAGCTGCTCGAGCGTCGTCTGGATAACGTGGTGTATCGGCTGGGCTGGTCGCCGACGCGGCAGGGTGCGCGGCAGATGATTTCGCATGGTGACGTACTTATCGACGGCAAGCGAATTACCATGCCCAGCAGTGTGGTGAGCGCTGGCCAAACACTTAGCCTTAAGGCCGCGGTTGCTAATCGCAGCACCTGGGCAGTGCGTGCCGAAGCTATTGCTAAGCATGATGTACCACGCTGGCTGCAGCCGACCGAGACCAAGGACGCGGCCGCGGCAGGCAAGGTTACCGCCCTACCAGCGCTGCAGGACGGCGAAGGCGTGGTAAATCCGCAGTCCATCATTGAGTTCTATTCTAAGTAAGCTGTCTAACTAACATCGTACCCATGAGCACTATTCCGCTCCCCCAGACCCTAGCTATCGAGGAGCTGGGTCACAACCAGGCTACGGTCACTATCGAGCCTTGCTATCCTGGTTATGGCACAACGCTCGGCAATGCCTTGCGTCGCGTGATGCTGTCGTCACTACCAGGCGCAGCTATTACCGCTGTTAAATTTGACGGCGTGTCGCACGAGTTTTCTAGCATTCCTTTTGTAAAGGAGGATAGCATCGACATAATTCTTAACCTCAAAAAGGTTCGACTGGCCTGCTATAGCGAGGAGCCAGTTATTTTGACGTTAAAGGCTAAGGGCGCGACCGTGGTTACGGCGGGTGATTTTGCGCCGAACGCGCAGGTGACCATTGCTAACCCCGAGTACGTAATTTGCACTCTTACCGAGGCTAAAGCGAATTTAAACATGGAAGTTACGGTTCAGCGCGGCCGTGGCTATTTGCCAGTTGAGGCTCGCGAGAAGGAGCGTCTAGAAATCGGCACGCTGGCTATCGACGCGTTGTTCTCACCCGTGGTTACCGTCGGCATGAAGGTTGAGAATGTCCGTGTCGAGGAGGTCACCAACTACGAGCGTGTGACTTTGAATGTCGAAACAGACGGCACTCTTACTCCCGCGGCCGCAGTCGCAGCTGCCACGCAAATTTTATTGGAGCACTTCAATTTTATTGGTAGCAATGAGTCGTTGAGCCAGGCGGCCGAGGCCGCAACCGCGGCGCCTAAGCCAGCCAAGAAGTCGAAGGCTAAGGTAGCCAAGGAGTAGTAAAGATTATGCGTCACCGTGTTCGTAAAACTACCTTGGGTCGCACTGCCGGCCCACGCAAGGCGCTGCTAAAGGTAGCGGCCGAGCAGGTGCTGTTGTACGAGCACATAACGACAACCCTGGCTAAAGCCAAGGCATTGCGGCCAATTGTCGAGCGCTTGATTACTACAGCTAAGAAGGGTGACCTAACGGCTCGTCGGCGTCTGCTCGCGGCACTGCCTACCGAGCGTGGAGCATCAAAGGCGTTGGATGTACTAGGCAAGCGCTTTGCTAGCCGCCCCGGTGGCTACACACGAATAATTAAACTAGCCGCACGTACTGGTGACCGCGCGCCAATGGCGGTACTACAACTCGTGGATGTCGAGGCTAAGGCTAAATAGAAAGTTATGAGTACTTTAACGCGTTCCACAAATACCTTTCGGCCCAAGGCGGGCGAGGTAATTACTATTGACGCAGCGGGTAAGCCCGTCGGTCGGCTGGCCACGCAAATTGCCACCTACCTCCGTGGCAAGCACCGCGCCACATTTACACCTAATCAGAAGACAGTGATCAAGGTGGTGGTGACCAATGCTAGTCAGGTGACGTTCAACGCCACGGCGCTGCGTTTAAAGCAGTATCGTACCTATACTGGATACCCGGGTGGAGCTCGCTACAAAAAAGCGTCTGAAGTTCTGGCTAAGGATCCAGCTAAGGTCATTCGTCTGGCTGTCTCGCGTATGCTGCCGCGTAACCACCAGCGGGCCATACAGATGCGCCATCTTATTATTACCAAGTAGATACAACTATGACTGTAGCTCGTACCATTCGCGCCGTTGGTCGCCGTAAGGAGGCCTCTGCCCAGATCCGCATCAAGGCGGGCACTGGCTCGATTACCGTTAACGGTAAGAAGATGGAGGAATTCTTCCCGTACTTCGAATACCAGGCGCAAATCCGCGAGCCGCTAGCAGCTGCTGGCCGCGCTGACATAGATGTAACCGTGGTAGTACGCGGTGGTGGTGTCCGTGGGCAGGCCGAGGCTATTCGCCTAGGCATTGCGCGAGCGCTGGTAGTCCAGGACGTTGCGACTAAGCCAGTTCTGCGGGCTAGCCATTTGTTAACGCGCGATCCACGAGTTAAGGAGCGTAAGAAGTACGGCCTTAAGCGAGCCCGTCGCGCCCCGCAGTGGCAGAAGCGTTAGGCGGCCGAGCCCGGTCGTGGGCTCTGACGCAGGCTGCTACACTGGGTATATGGAGCAGCTAAAAGCACCAAATGTAGCACGGAGCGCCGGGCGGTTCACGCTGGCCTTAGTGGTACAGCGTTTATTGGCGTTTGGTTACTTTTCATACGCGGCTGTTGCCGTGGGCCCGGCTGGCCTCGGCAGTTTTACTGTGGCAGTGAATCTGGCCATGGCCGCTGGAGCACTTGCTGACCTTGGCCTGGCCAACGTCTTGACGCGCGAGGTGGCGCGACAGCCATCACGACTGGCGCCGCTATATGCCACTGCTCTGATTGCTAAGGTCTGTTTAGCTGGCGCGGCATTTTTGATCCTGCAGCTGTTGGGCATAGTGGCTTCGGATAGCGGTGAAGTGCGCGCGCTGCTGTGGGGTGCTGGTATAGCCATGGTTCTTGATGGTATCACCTTGCTCAACTATGCCGTGGCTCGCGCCCAAGATAAGCTGCAGCGTGAAGGGTGGGGTAGCATCGCGACGCAGCTGGCGATTGCCGCAGTTGGCATCCCGCTACTATTGGTTAACCCAACCGCCACGAGCCTAGTAGTAGCTCTGCTCGCCGGTAGCGTATTAAATCTAGCCTATAGTTCCTGGATCATAGCTGGCCCGGCGCTCCGAGTG
>CAYZDG010000058.1:0-4218 GCA_964477165.1 uncultured Gammaproteobacteria bacterium | reverse complement strand
ATCCAGCCGATCCAGCTTCAACCAATGCACGCCCAAATAGACCACCGCGGCGATAACGGCAAAATCTATAACGCCGGCAACGAAGTGGCCCCAGGCGAAGGTGGCTTGACCTAAGGTAACGGTGGCTGTCTCTAAACTCTTAGCTGACCCCAGCAGCAGGCTGACGAGCGGATTAACGATATCGGAGACAATGGACGAAACCACTTTGGACACCGCGCCGCCGAGAATAAAACCTACGGCTAAGCCGACCACGCCTTGCCTACGGATGAATTCGATAAAGCCTTTCATAACAATTACTGTACCACTTGTACCGGCACAGTGCAGTTAGCCAAAACCCACGGCCCGTCGTAATCCGCGATCTCGACGCGTTGTCCCCTTTCGATGTAATACGACGTCTCGGGTCCCGGCGGCATACGATTAACAATCTTTTCGTCCGGACAGCTTCGAATAAGCCCGGCGTTTGTAGAGACCCCTAATACCACTGGCACTATCAGCTGGTCATCGTTCTCGGGTAAGCCAGACGGATTATCTCGCTGCAACACCAGTGTGCCTGCGCCACCGGCCACAGGTGAATTATAGGTAAGCGTGGCCGTAAACGGCACAAAGTCTTCGGTCATCCACTCCCCTTGCGCTGTAGCAATGCCACTGGCTAGCGCTGTGCCGGATTGATCTAGAAGCTTCACTGGAAACGAAGCTTCGAAAAACCAATTACCCCGCGCCTGACCCGTAACAACTAACGGACTAGATATTTGCTGCGTTGGCCGTGGTGAATCAATACGGATCAGATTAACTTTTTCCAACTCATTACCAATGTCTTGGGTAAAGCTGGAACCATTCGGTACAGCACAACGTGGCGGCCAGCTTTCCATTATTGGATAGCCAGCGGCAACGCACTCCTGGTAACTGGTTATGGCCGCTGGCAGCTGAATATTAGAGCGGCGCTTATCCATAATAACCACGACCACTATGCCCAAAAGAACCACCATGCTACCGAGGATAATATATGGGCGTTTCATAAAAGGTGAATTTAGTAAATTAGTCGTCCTCGCGATCTCCACCTATGCCTAGCTGCCCAGCAGCCTGACTCTGCGTCTGCTGCAGCTGTTGTGTTGTCACTGTCTGCCCTAGGTCGCCCAATTGGAACGGCACTAATTCAGCCGTGGCGCGACCCGAGTGCGGCACGCCTGGTTGAAAATCCTTAGTATTAAAAGCTAAGGTCGCGTCAGTGCCGCAGTGCCGAATCATCGCGCTAGTACCACCAGGGTGACTAGCCATAGCCGCAGTTACGTCGTAAACCTTGCCCGAAATTATAAACCAGCAGTCCCCTGCCGAGGCATGCCGAGCAACTTCGGCGGCAGACAATGTTAATGTACCACCAGCCTGGGTGATTGCCTGCTGCGCTGTATTAAGCGGGCTGCTGGATGATGGCCGAGATGAACCAATTACGAACGCGGCTGCAAGTAACGCGGTAACTACTGCCCAAAAAACACCTAAAGTGAAGCTGACAACAATTTTCATCTTGTGCATATTGTTATGGTAAACCGAAAGCCTCACGGTGGATACGACCCGGGAGTACCCCCAGCGCCGCGAGCTGCGAGGCAAGGGTTTCCATCATTCGTTCGGGGCCGCAAATAAAAACCTCGGCGCTATCCAGTGAGCCGAGTTGTTCACGAATAGTTGCGCCGGTCAGGTAGCCCTGCTCGCCGCTAATCCACGGCACTACAGTAATACTAGACGCCGCTGGCAGCTGCTGCAGCTCCTCTAAATACGCGGCTTCGTCTTTAGTTCGAACGCAGTAGTATAAACGCGCCGATACTTGACCGGGACGATTTGCACGCTCTCGCACCGCGCTCAAGAATGGAGTGATACCGATGCCGCCAGCGACCCAAACCTGCTGGCTGCCAGCAGCACGGGACGGGACGAATGTTCCGTACGGACCGTCCACTTCTGCAACTGTACCCACGACTAGCTGATCGACCAATTTTGTCCAATCGCCTAAATCCTTAATTACTAAGCGCAAATCTGGCTCGCCCGGAGCCGAGGCCACGGTAAACGGGTGCTCCTCGGCCGAGTAGCTACCTTTAAAGCGTACGAACACGAACTGCCCGGCCTCGTGACGTAGCGGCAGCCCGATCGGCGCCAAGGTAACCTCGGCCATACGGCTGCCAACCGCCCGCACCCCAACGACGCGATAACGACGATGCTGTACCAATGAATAGCGGATAACAATTCGGTACAGTACCGCGGCTGCTGCCGCCACAGCTAGAGCTAACATAAACACACGCAGCGACCAATTGCGTGAAACGTCGCTTGAAATGGTAAGCAGGTGCAGGGCGGCAAAAACGTAAGCAAGGCCCAAAAAACGATGAGCTTGTGCCCAAATGTTGTAGCGCGGACGCAGGTATAAAGTAAGCACCATCACAATCATCATCACAACTAAAGCCACGATGCCAAATAAGATGGGCAGCTGGGCAGTAGCAGGTACGAAAAACAGTGCCGCGTCACGAACCGAGCTTGGCACCAAGCGCAGCCCTAAAGCTAAGGGATGAAATAGTAATAGTGTGAAGGCAATGTTTCCGATGGTGTGGTGGTCGAGGTAGGCACGATCCAGCCCACCCATTAGCCACTCCAGCGCGCGGACACGTGCCGACAAAACTATAGCTAGACAAAACAGCACCATGCCGACTAAACCAGCCAGCTGGCCAATATTCTGCAGCGTGATAATGCCCTCGGTAAACCGGCTCGCCCGCGGCGCGGCATTTAACCACAACAGCACCGGGGCTACCACGGCCAAAAATAGGACTAAAGCGGGCGTAAAGCGACGGACGTGCATAGACCAAAATAGTAGCACGTGACAAAAAGTGGCACGAATGAAATAGACTCTACTAGGAATGCGCAATACAACCTATAAGGATAGCTGAACTTACTACCGCGTGCGTCTACCTGCGAGCAGCATTGCAACGAGGTTGACTATTTTTTCCTTGTCCCTCGGGTTGCTCTCGGCGATGAGGAGCGTAATTGCGGTTAATGCCGCTGGGGTTATACGAGTAACATCAAGCGCATTGGCTATACGCAGGAACCAAATAAAGCTATACGCGCCAGTTCGCTTGTTGCCGTCAACGAATGGATGATCCTTCACAATGAAGTAGAGCAGGTGTGCGGCCTTATCCTCGATGCTCGCATAGACGTCTCGGCCACCGAATGACTGTAGAACATTACCAATTATACCTCCGAACGCGCCAACGGTGCGCTCCCGAGCAAAGAAGTCTGTTGTGGTTCCCTTTTCCATTAGATCTCGCTTCAAGGCCTGAATACTTTGATTCAATTTTTGAACAGTAAACGCAACCTTCTTCTTGGTCGCTTTGCCAATGCTGAATTTTTCCTTGTCGTAAGCGTCGAGCGAGAGCCAGGTATCGGCGAAAAATGAGATCAGCTCAATGACACTCGCGTTGTCTACCGCCGTAGCGGCTGGCAGCAGGGCGCGCACATCGGCGATCGCCTTGGCAAAAGCGTCATAATTCTTGGCAATGCGGGAACGATTAATAGTATAACCATCAACGATGTGGGCGCGTAAAACCTTCGTCGCCCACTGGCGAAACACTGTTGCTCGCTTACTGCTCACACGGTAGCCAACCGACAGAATTAGGTCAAGATTGTAATGATTAACGCTACGCGATACCTGACGTTGACCCTCTTTTCTAACTATCCGGAATTTCCGGATAGTTGCTCCATGCCCTAGTTCCTTAGTCCTGTAGATATTTAGGATGTGCTCGTTTATTGTGCTGATATCAGCATTGAACGCCCTAGCTATTTGGGCCTGCGTCGCCCAAATGGTTTCTGCACTATAATCACCCCGGAAATCGATTGATCCAGTTTTCGTTTGATAGATAACAATGCTTTGTTTCTGTTGTTTTTTTATCATACCTATTTATGAATATGTAGCCGTAACTGAAGCTACTACTCATTCCATAGCCTGTCCACCATGTGACTGGGTTTGTAAGGGCTCTCGGGTCTGTCCATCAATCAGCGAAGAGGGAGGGATTCCTGTTCCCCCGCGTCGCGCTGGTCAGCTTTCAGCTTCCATCGCGCGCCGCTCCTCCACAGCCCGGGTCATCTCCCGCCATCGGCGGGATCTGTACCCTTCGAATCCCTCCCTCGCAGACGCTTCAACTTTTACGAACAATAGGAATGGATAGGCTAATACATTATAAAAGGTTG
>CAYZDG010000057.1:0-4292 GCA_964477165.1 uncultured Gammaproteobacteria bacterium | reverse complement strand
TTGTCCCGCCACGGTGCCGCCGCGACGTTGGTTGGCCGCCACGCGACGTCTTTTGCGTTCCCGACGCTCCGCCTTCACCGTCTTAGTCATGTTAGTACGAGACTGTTGGCGGCGGCAGATCGCTGGGGTTAATACCCTGCGCGTTGATAAACGCCTGCCCCATCGCTTGTTGCTCGGGCGTTAGCTGCTGCGTTGGCAGGGGAGTTATGCCGGCGTCTGGATCGGTGACCGGAGTGCTAACTTGGGGCTGACTGCCGCTACCCATGGCCTTGACCAGCTTGGCGTTAAGCTGGTCGAGCAGCGAACGCTGATACTGGCTTAACTGGCGGTAGAGTATAGTGTTGCCATACCAGCGCTGTCGTAGGGCAAGTAGTTCATCCTTAGTTACAGCGTCAGCTAGTTCAGCTCTTCTAGCCGCTACCTCCTCGGGGGTCATTGGCGGCACTGTTACGCTGCCTAGGTTACTCATAGGTGTTAGTGAGGGCGTAGGATCTTGGTTCGGCTGGCGTGGTTGGGCGAGCTGCTGCACTAGGCCCTTTAGTGTGGGCTGCACGCGCTCTAGTAATTCACCAAGTCTCATTTGAACCTGTTGGCTAGTACTAAAGGCTCGGAGTTGCTCGGCAATAGCTGCGGCTTGAGTGGGGGAGATATTCTTCAGCTTTTCAATTAGATTTTCTACGGCAGCAGCAGTTTGCTGTTGCTGTTCTAGGGTTAGCCGCTGTCGCCATTCCTCTAATAGCGAAGCTAGCCGAGCAATAGCCTCGGGTGTAGCGGCCGGTAAACCAGCTAGACGACTACCTAGCGTGCCAGGGTCGCCCATAATAGCATTTAGCTTCTCCCAGTTTTGGTTTTTCGCTACTGTTAGCTGTTCGGCTAAGCTAAAGCGGTTAGCGTTTTGTAGCTGCGTTAAAAAACCCTGCTGCGCCAGCAGACGCTGCAAAAAAGTGTCGTTCAGCTTGGCATCAGCCGCCACTTTGTTTACGGCCGCGCGGTAAAGCTCTAACAGTTTTTGCGCTCGTGCCTCACTACTGGCGCCATCTATCTGAGCTAGTAGCTTTGCGGCTCGCTGCAGCTGTAGCTCGGACTTCTTCTCGGAACTGAAGGTGAATTGCAGGCGAACGCCGTCTGTGAACGAGTCCCACCAGCCAGCCAAACCGCCGCTGGGCGGGGTAGACTTGAGCCCAAGATCAGCTATGGTTATAGCTGGCGCAGTGCTGGTTTGGGCATGGGCAGTACCCACAAATAGCGCTGCCGCCGCCCCGGTAAGTAGGGCGAGAACAATAAATAGGCGCAGCCGACGCTGCAATTTTTCCATATGGTTTTTGTTTTTATTTTTTACTACCAACGGTAGTATACCACGGCTGCTGTTACAGGTCTAGAGATCGTTTAGAGTTAAGGTCGAGTAGTTTTTTAGTAAACGCCTCACTGTCGCCAGACCATAGCTCCTTTTGGCCGTGGATTCGTACTTGCAGAGGCTGGCCAGCTGCCTCCTTATCACCCACAACTACCGAGTACGGCACTTTGATCAGCTCGGCGGCACGAATTTTTTTACCGACCGATTCATTGGTACTATCTACGCCCACTCGCAATCCGGCGCCGCGGAGGTGGTCCGCTAACGCCCTGGCAGCAGGAATGTGAGCCTCGGCCACGCTGGCGATTCGTATCTGCTCGGGAGCTAGCCACAAGGGGAAGGCGCCAGCAAAGTGCTCGATGGCAATAGAAAGGAACCGTTCAATCGAACCCATAATAGCGGCGTGGATCATTACGATGCGCTCATCCTCGCCCGCCTCATTCTTGCAGGTTAGGTCAAACCGCTCCGGCATGTTCATGTCCAGCTGAATAGTAGCCACCTGCCAGCTGCGGCCAAGGCTATCTTTGGCCATAAAATCTAACTTAGGACCGTAGAAGGCAGCCTCGCCCACGCCCTCGTACCAGTCGCCGCCTTTTTCGGTTATGATGTTGCGGAGGATTTCTTCGGCCTCTTTCCATCGTGCCGCGTCGCCTAGGTAGGCGTCTGGCTTAGCCGGATCGTGCAGCGAAAGTCGGACGCGCAGCTGGAAGCCGAACGTACCGTAGAAGGCGTGGACAATATCCCAGACTTTTAGGAATTCCTCGCGAACCTGACCCATGCGGCAGAATACATGAGCGTCATCCTGGGTAAAGCTGCGAGCTCGCGACAGGCCAGCTAATTCGCCCGACTGCTCATCGCGATAGCACATTGTAGTATTAGCGTAACGCTGTGGTAGCTCGCGGTAGCTCCAAGCACGACGGGCGTAGATTTGCGTATGGTGCGGACAATTCATGGGCTTCATGGCAAACAGATGCCCCTCTCGGGTAGTTATTTTGAACAGCTCATCCTGGAACTTCTGCCAGTGGCCACTTTTCTCGTAGAGCTCCTTCTTGGTAATGTGAGGAATTTCTACCCGCTCGTAGCCAGCGGCGCTGCGTAACTCCCAAACGTAGGCGTCTAATAGGTCACGCAAAATTGTGCCACGTGGAGTCCACAGCGGTAGGCCGCTGCCAACGAGGTCCGAAAAGGTGAATAGATCCAATTCTGGCCCCAACTTTTTGTGGTCGCGCTTTTTGGCTTCCTCGCGCTGGTTTTTGTATTCTTCCAGCGTAGCCTTTGATTCGAAAGCTAGGCCATAGATGCGGGTAAGCATGGCGTTATGCTCGTCACCGCGCCAGTACGCCCCAGCGACGCGGTCGAGGCAAAACGATGCCGGCGCAATATCCTTTGTATTAGCCACATGACCGCCGCGACACAGGTCGGTGAAGTTACCGCTGGTGTAAAACGTTATTGGCTCGGCCTCGGGTAGGTCAGCCACTAACTCCTCCTTATATTTATTGCCTGCTACCTGTTTTAGGGCCTTAGCGTGGTTTGCCGCTTCAGACCGTTCAAAGGTAAGGCCGGATGCTGCTAGCTCAACCATGCGTGCCTGCAGCGCGGGCAGGTCGGCCTCGCCAATGGGTTTACTTAGCTCGAAGTCGTAGTAAAATCCGTCGTCTACCGCAGGGCCAATAGTTGGTTTGGCCTGCGGGTCACGCTCCAGAACCGCCATGGCCAATAGATGGGCCAGCGAGTGCCGAACTGCAATTAATTGCTCGTCCTCCATAATGGCTATCCTATGGTACCGTCTAGTCGCTGTCGAGCACCTTAATGGTGATGCGCGTTGGATCTTGCGGCAGACGACTGAACCAGCGCGGCCGTAGTTTTACCTCGGCCGAGGCTACGCCGGGGAGTAGTTCTAAGTACACTTCGGCGTCTGTTTTTGTTCGTCCAGTAAGGTCAGTTGGTTGTAGCGCTAGCTCGCGGGTGCGAACGGTTACCGTGCCGGTGACGGTGGCGATGGCAGCCGAACCAGTGGCCGCTCGCTGCACAGTGTAGCGCACGCTGTTTACGTCAGCTCCATAACCAGCGAGTGCCACGGCGCGACGCCGCAATTCCTGCTCGTTGAATAAGGTGGCGCTTACTCGTACGCTGCCGGTGAAGGTAACAGCTGATATTGCGTCGCCGACAACTGCATTTGTCTGTAGCTCGAGCGAAGTTGTAGTTACTGATTCTTCGGTCAGCGTCTCATTATCAAACAGTGATGCCTTAAGTAGTGGACTTAGGCGCTTGCTAATGGCGGCTAGAGCGCGGCTGCGAGCGTTTGCCAACTGCGCCTCGGTGAGTCCGCTTGTAGCTGACTCTAGCGTGAATGGCTGACTACTCTTTGCTGTTACCTCTTTTTGACGGGTCGGGTTAAGGCCAGGGATGGTAAAGGAACTAGCGCCAATGGCAAATTGTGCTCCAGCTTGATCCGCCTGCACAATCGCTGTTACCGAGCCGTTGGCCGGAACGGTTACGCTTTGCTGAAGACGATACAGTTTGTCGTCCGCGGTTATTAGCCTGGTGGTGGCGACTAATTGCTGCGGCACGCCAGACGAATTAGTTATTATCACCTCGCCTGTTGCCTTGGCGTTAGGATCAGGCGTGGCCGCGGTTTGAGTTATTGCCACGGTTTCACTTGTGGTAGTGGCAAGCTCCAGCAGGCGTCCGGGTAGGCTGTCGGTGCTGCTGGTATTAATCGAGTTGACGCTAATGGTGAACGGCACATCTCGCTCGTTCATCTTTGGTACCACGGTTACTGTGGCGCGGCTGCCGGTAATGGTAAGGATAACGCCCGCCAGCAGCACGGCGACTAGGGTGAACCCGGCCACTGCCCGACCGTAAGCGCGGCTAATGGTGCGGGTGGCAGTTACGTGCGAGGCGGGGATTGGGTTAGAATCCAGCGACCGCTTGCGGATAG
>CAYZDG010000056.1:0-4377 GCA_964477165.1 uncultured Gammaproteobacteria bacterium | reverse complement strand
TCGACTATCGCACCGCGACTACAGACAGAGACGAGTGTCTTCAATTCATTTTCTCCGGCGGCATCCTCACTACTGAACAGATTACAGCTATTAGGCTCCCACCTGATGAGCTTTCGGGGTTCAAGTTTATGGACGCAACTGATGCGTCGCCACTCTTGTCAGTTGGCCTCCGCCAGAGGATTACACTGTGTCTAGATGCACTAAAGACTAACACGTGTATATATCTGGAGGATTCTGAAATGGTTGGGCGCTAGTTTTCTAGCCATCAAATATTTCGACCTCTTCAATTTTTACCTCACCCAACAACTCGCGTTGGAATGACTCCTAAATCACCGGTGCAGGGTCAATGGCTGTCCAGACATCCTCGCTAGTGGCCTTGACGGCAAAATGTGTGGTACTAAAATAAGGAGCGATACTTCGCTGTTGATATTATCTCGCCGACGGTGAGATCCAGCGGCAGAGTATTACTCTCCTAACCGCCCTCCGCTACCCACCTCGGTGAGTTCCGGGGGGTGGTTTATTATTCGCCGCAGGCGAATAACCCTCCGTAGCTTTAGCGAAGGAGGGTTAATGCGCGTCTAGGACGCAATGCATTGCGTCCCTACCGCGCTCTTCTAACCCACCAAATAGCGCCGGCGAGGGCTACACCCGCGGTTGCTAGACCAATCGGCAGATATGGTGACCCACTGCTGCCAAGCAAACTAAATACGCTCCCACTGGGTGCGGACTTAATATCTGCCGAGCTAGAACTTTCGGACTCGCCCGACGCGTTTGCCGTCGATACCTCGGCAGCATCCCTTGGCATAACGCGCACGCTGCCGTCCGAAGCTAGGCGCACCACTCCGACCACGGCCAGCTGCTGGCCTTGTTTAAGCGTTGGCTTAGGCACAACCCCACTGCTAGGGAACCACACTACTACTTCCCCAGTGCCGTCATCCAAAGTTACCAGCTTGCCGCTGCTCTTAACTACCGTGCCAGAAAGAGACACGAAGCTACCGACACTCTCGGGAGTAAGGTCGGCTACAGTTGCTGGCTCGGACAATATGGTGGCACCGCGGCTAACCACCGCAATGCTGCCGTCACGGCCAACCTTTAGTTGCCGCTCACCAGCAGTGATACCGAGTTTTCCGCGCACGGTCACCACATCTCCAACGCCGAGTTTTGGTGGCGTGCCGACTGTTATATAAACGCCGATACCTGCGGCGGCGTCTGCTGTCTTCGTTTGCGCGTCGTAGTCGGCTACATACAACAGACGCTTGCCCGCGACACCCGGCGGCAGCGTAACCACGCCGATCATCTCTACTAAACCATCACCATCAGCCGCGAGTTCGTCAGTGACCACTGGGGGCGGCACAAAAGCCAGTGATGTCGTAGCTGCACCCTGTACTTTGGGCGGCGTCAAATCTTTAAGCTCTCGCACTGTAACTGCTTTCTTTTCTGCTGTTGTCGCAGATACATTCGCCTTGCCTGGAGTCGGTGACGTCCACGCCCAGGTAGCATCTGGCTGCAATGACCATGACTTTCCCTCCGGTGCACTGCCATACTGCACGGCTACCCCAGCCGTAGCACCATCCCACCGCAGCAGCTGCACTGTGCTACTGGTATTCGTTAGTGTAATTCCCGAAATGACCCGCGGCACTACCAAGTACGCCCCTGGCTGCAGGGTAATATTGGTAGGGTCATTCGTTTCCATGGTGTATTTTCGTCCCTTGCCATCGGCAATCGCCCACGGCCCCAGATTAACTGCCTGGGCTCCCACATTCTGCAGCTCGATATATTCGCCCTGCAGATCATCACCCACAGGATTTGGCAAAAGCTCGGTAATAATTATTTGCCCCTCAATACTCGCGGCTGTGATTGCGCTACCGCCGCCACTGCTGACTGGAACTATCACCTCGACCTCATCAACAGCATTTATGGTGACCAGGGTACTTGTAGACGATGTGGTGCTGCCGTCGCTAACAACGAGCGTCACAGTAAACTCGCCGGCAGCGTCGAATGTGTGAGTGGTATTAGATGAGCTAGCCGTTGCCCCGTCCCCGAACGACCACACGTACCAGACAATAGACGTGTCATCGCTGTACGATCTACTGCCGTCAAATGTAAGTGTTTGACCAACCTCGCCGCTAGCTGGTCCGTCAATAATTGCGACTGGCGCAGTGCTGGATGTCGTGTCTGGTGGCTCGTCCGCAACCTCGTTAAACACCGTTACCGCCACTGTGGCCGTTGCCGATAAGGAACCGTCGGACACAGTAAGTAGCGCGTCGTAGAGACCGGCAATGCTAAACGCGTGAGAAATAATCACGCCATCAGCGTTGGTGCCATCGCCGAAGCTCCACTGAAATGTAAGCTCGTCGCCGTCGGGGTCACTGGATGCTGAAGCGTCGAACTGGACCGGAACACCGACTTGAACAAACTGGCCAGCGCTGGCAACGGCTACTGGTGGCTGATTCGGCGCTGCTGGTTGGGGCATTTGCCCCGGCGTACCACCAGGCTGCGGTGAGCTACGCCAGTTAGTCGCCTCGTCAAAACCAAGAACATCCACTTTTTCTAAACTGCTACCATCGCTGCTACCGCCCCAGCTGCTGACGTAAGCTAGCTGCGCCAGCCAAGTAGCACCGCTATCCGCGGTAATACCCACTGTGCCGCCGGTGTTCGGCAGCGCCATGGATGACGTTGCTAGCGTACCGCTGAAACCTGGATAGGCCTGCGTGAACGCCGAACTACTAGCAGCTATAACAAATAAGCCGCCAGATGGAATAATGGCCTCACCTTGGACTAGGCGAATAATGTGGTTGCTGCCGTCACTAAACCGCCACGAGCCGGTTCCCGACCCAGACACAATGGTTACCGAGTTGGCACTGGCGTTATATAACTCTATCCATTCGACACCGGTATCCGCGCCCACGGCATCATACATCAGCTCGGTTACAAACAACTCACCATTGGCTTGAGCCGTGATTGGCAGCAATGGAAAGATAATGACCAAAGCTGCCGCTAAAAATATTCGTCGCATAGTTATTAAAGTTAGGGGATGGGGCGAGGATAGCCTCGCCCCATTGACCGGCAAATTCAGCCGGTGATTTCGTAGAAGGAGTACTGGCTGGCCAGGCTGTAAAACGAAGCCCAGCTAATGGCGTGTGAGGCGACTGTGCCGGCCGGGTTGTTGTAATTCACCCAATTGGCGTCTAACCACGTCATACCTGTTTGGCTCACTGTTCGCACAATAGCGGTATGCGGCATACCATTTGCTTGGCGTAGCTGCACAATGTGTCCAGGTCGCAGGTTAGCGGGACAAACGTTTTGGGCTACAAGGCGAACCTTGGGGTGACTATGCCACTGCCAGCCATTGGTCTGATTCGGCGGTAACAGCACGTCGTTCTGCGAGGCAGAATAAACCACTGTCCGAACCCATTCCTTACATTGCTGGCCAGTGACCTGCCCTAGCTGCTGCAATCCACGAGCCACAATAGCCGCGTTCCGCTGGACCTGCGTGCGGTTGCTCCACCACGTATCCAAGCTCGTACTACCATTACTACGGCTTGGCTCACTGGCGTCATCTAGACTCTCATAGCAGCCAACTGCCGCGATTAAAATGAGCGCGACGACAATCCATCGCCATTGAATCCTCCTACTTATTCTCGTTGCCAAAGAACTACTCTCCTCTCTCGGGTGTTACCCGCGGTTGGCGGGACCCGGTACCGGTGGTGAGAACGCCCTAGGGGTCAGCTCGGTACGCCACCTCGCCACCAGAACCAGGCCCCGGGTGGGGCCAAGACGGTCTACTCCTCCTCACCGTCATCCGGTGCCTCCTCATGCACCTCGGCGTCAGGTAGGCTAGCTACGTCACGACGGTAACCACTAAGGAAGATTATTTCGGATACCGACACCTCCTGAAGCGTGCGCTTCTGGCCTTGCTTATCGGTAAAGGTGCGTTGGCGCAAGCGGCCTTCGATATAAACCCGCGAGCCTTTTTCTAAATACTGAACAACGCGCTCGGCCACTAAGCCCCAGGCCACCGCGCGGTGGAACTCGGCCGCCTCGCGCATCTCTTTAGACTTGGCATCGCGCCAACGTAAATTAGTTGCCACACCAAAGGTGGCGCATAACTGACCCGAACTTAGCTTGCGCTCCTCGGGGTCGCGCGTGAGGTTCCCGATAAGGGTGATTTTATTCAAATCCATACGGTCATGAATTAACTGATTAATAAAATGGGTACGACTAAGCCGACCCAGCTGACCATATGGGTTGATACTGACTTATCCCTAAAGGTAAGCGACGGCGCTCCTCGCAAAAGTTGAAAATTATTTACATTTTCAGCTCATGCGACGGCGCTAATTGCTCAAAAAGATCTAAACTACGTAAATAATTATACCG
>CAYZDG010000055.1:0-4473 GCA_964477165.1 uncultured Gammaproteobacteria bacterium | reverse complement strand
GCCGAGTTGATTTCTCCGTTGGCATTAAACTCTTAATCTCCTTTTGGAAGGCAGACACGTCGGCAAACTGCCGGTATAGGCTGGCGAACCGAATATAACCAATTTGGTCAAACTTCTGTAGATGCTTCATGACTATGTCCCCTATCTCGCGGCTGGTAACCTCATCGCTGCGGCGGCGCTGAATATCGCGTTCCACTAAGCTTACTAATTTTTTAAAGCCCTCGGCCTTAAACGGCCGCTTGCCCAAGGCCAGCTTCATGCTGCGCTCTAGCTTCTCACGGTCATAAGGCTGCCGCTCGCCATCGCGTTTGATGACGGTTAGATTAAGCAGCTCAATGCCCTCTAAGGTACTAAAGCGCCAGCCGCACTTAATACACTCGCGCCGCCGACGGATTTCCAAGCCGTCCTCGGCTATACGTGAATCTACCACTTTAGAGTCTGGTTTTAGGCAGGCCGGGCAACGCATAGGGGCAGAAAGTAGAAAATAGTAAGTAGAAAGTAGTAGTAAAGATACAGCAAACGGGGGCAAATCCCAAATCCAAAAGCCAATATTAAACGTTAAGGGTCAGTTGGGCTTTGGTCATTGGGATTTTAGATTTACTCATGGTAACTTACCATTCCACTAATCCACTGCCTCCACCTCGGAGGCCTTATCCCCTCACGCGTATGCCAAAAAAACGAACGCGAGCCGCAACTAAGCCGCCAATGCAACTGGGTCTGCTAGAAACTCTAGTGCAATTGGAAAAACGTCTACTTATCGCTATTGAGGGGGTGGAAAATCGTCTAGAGGGAAAAGTACGGGTGGAAGCACTGCGTTTTCAAGAAAAGATAGAAGCCGCGGAAGAAAGTATGACGCGCACGGTTCACATAGGGCTAGAGGCTATGGAAAAGAAGTTCAAGAACGTGACCATCGACTTTCAACTCACTGACTACAAAATTGACTCGGCTTACGCCGACCTTAAGGGCTATTTAAAACGGCTTGATAGCCAATTAGCGCCGACTCGGATTGGCCAGAAAAAGAAAACTTTTGAACGAGTCTCGAATTAGGTGTAACTTGTTAGTGCTTATCCACAGCCATCGGGTCAGGTTGGCGTAACAATAACTGACTGTATGACGAATGAGCAGAAGGTTCCCACCACGATCCCCGAGCTGGCAGCAGCTATGAGCAGGGGCTTTAGCGAGGTACAGACGGAGATGAAGCAGGGTTTTACCGAGGTAAAAGGACGCTTCCAAAAACAGGATGAAACCCTTGAAAATCTTGCCCTGGCCATTGCGGATGACTTTGCCGACATGGGAGAAAGGTTTGAAGAAGTAAATCATAATATTACCGGCCTCAAGGGCGATGTCCGGCGCATAGATATCCGCTTTGCGCGGCAGCAGGAGATTGTAGACGAACACGATATCGTTCGCCGCGTCGCAAAGCTGGAGCAGAAGGTTGGGCTTAAGCCTGGGCTTTAAGGCTCGACAAGAACCCCCTCACCCAACCTCTCCCCGTTTGGGGAGAGGGGCGTTAGAAAAACACAATCTGCGATTATAGCTGTGTACCCAAACAAGTGCCCATAGTAATGGTTCCTCTCCCTGGCAGGGAGAGGTCAGGTGAGGGTCGGGCGGCAAATGGCTCCTGTTTTCTGTGACGCAAAATCTTGCGTCTCTACGTGCGCGGATTCTATATCCCGTGTCCTCTGTCCTGTGTCCTTTGTTCTATTTTCTCCCCCTTCCCTACAAGCTACAAGCTAAATTCCTACAAGCTCCCCAAACTCCCCTAATGTGTGCACCCTGCCGGCAAACTAGTTGATTCCACGCCCTCCCTATCCGAGCACCTGGCTCCGGTTTCGCAATAGATTGTTTTAGTATCGTCCAGCTTTGATACCTTCCACAGGCAGTAGCTAGTGGCGTCGCTGTGGGCGGCATAACCATTACCCACCCCAGGTAGCTGGGCGACCTGCTCTGAGTCGAACGTAAGGAGTAATATCGACCAAGACGCGTCATCGTCTGCGCCAGTGTCGGTTGGATAGCCGCTGCCTGTATCATCGATTGCTTTCTGCTCAAGCAGCCCCCCAACCTGCTTGAGAATAGCAACCGTCTGAATATCTCCAGCTTTCTGACGAGAGCCGCCGAGCGATGAAACAGTGATTGAAGCAAGTATGCCAATAATAGCTATTACTACCAACAGCTCGATGAGCGTGAATGATTCCCTTGGCTTCATATACTAATTATAACCTGCAAAAATTTCTACTAGCAAATCTACCCCTGCTGGACGCGGGGCAGATTTGCCTAAGGAATGCTAGTTGCCTGCATTGCAGACAGCAATAGTTGTCTGCGAGGGTGGTGTTGCAGTCGTAAACTCTACACGTGACTTACAGTTAGCCCCGTTCGTACAGGTAATGTAAGCCGTTTTCCCGGTAGCTACGCCTGTTGTGTTCGCGTTCAGGGCGTACAGGCAGTACGTGGTACCGTTCGTATCAGTAGCGCCACCGTAGGCGATCGTGCCGTTCGCTGAGTTCAGAGGCGTTGTTGGAAGTCCGGCAGCTGTAAGGTCAGACGCAATGCTGGTAGCGCCAGTCAGGGCAGTGCGATTCTGGGGGTAGTTACCCGTGTCGCCGTAGTACTGCTCCATTAGGCTCGCATACTGCTGTAGCTCAGAAATGGTTCGCGTATCAGTTGCCTTCGTCCTCGGACCCTGGACGCTCACCACCGTGATGGCGGCGAGAATACCGATGATGGCAATTACCACCAAGAGCTCGATAAGTGTGAAACCCTTCTTATTTAAATTTTGTTTCATGTATTCCACCTCCTCTCCAACATGTTGGATTTTAGTTTGATGTGGATAGAATTATCCACAGAGGAAGTATAGCACGTTCCACTCTAGGAGTGTTAGCCTCTAGTCACGCCAGGAAATATTCACTGAACGTTAGTTAAAACGTCGGGCGGTAGCGTCGAGGCAAACTCTAATAGGTTACGTCGCAGCTGGGCTGCCTCATCCGGTCGAACGGCGTACCAGGCAAGAGTCGGCGACCCCACTACAGCCGTAGGTGTAATAATGCTCCACTCCCCCACCCATACCCAATCCACGGGCACCATCCTCCCGTCTCCGAACCAACTCGGGTATAGTGCGGCAACCACTACTTCACGCCGCTCTGCTTCCGTAGCATAGAGCGCAGTAGTCGGCCGGCCGGATAGGTAGGACAAAGTAACCTCATTGGAACCTAGACCTACTAAATCCAAAGTATAAGCTCGGCCAAAATAGCTGACAGCCCCAATGTCATTAACCGCCACTGCAGCCTTGGGATAGTATTGACCCAAAAAGCGCGCCGTCTGGTACTGCTGGGCATACGTTTCATAGCTAGCTTGAGCTGCAAGATGAGGGGGCAAGGGTTCGATGATGTAAGAAGTTACAACCATGCCGCAGAGTAATATCACTCCGACCCAATACCTTCGTCGCGGCTTTATCGCTGCCAGCTTAATAGTAACCAGCACTATGCCGAGCGGCACCAAGTAAAATATATAGCGAGACATTCGGCCGAGCGAGTAGACACCTTGCCACTGTAGAGCAGCTGTAGCTAGGAATAGTATGGATGCGACATCAAATAATCTTATGCTAGACCAGTGGGAGCGGAAGAGCTGCTGCCACGGTATAGTTACCACTACGGCAAAAAACAGAATGGACAGCACGCCGGAGTTAAGCAGCCCATGGATCACATTGATATTTTGCAGTCCTCCAATAGAGCTGCTACCAAGTAGAACCGACTTAATTAAAACAGAATTCGGCAGCAAGTAGCCACCGTTGGAAACCGACACGAATCCAAAAATAATAATGGGAGCAAGCGCTGCCAGAGCAATAGTTACCGCTACCCACAGCTGCCGCCGCAGTAAGTACATGGTCACGACGACGCCAATGAGTATCATACCCTCAAACCTAGTACCTACGAGCAATATAGATACGCCCAAAATTGCGACTAACCGCCAACCGTGGGGTTTGGCGTGTTCCGCGACTAGAAATACCAGACACATTGCAAGTAGTGCCTGCAGCACGTGCTCCATTCCGTTAGTGGCCATAAATACCCAAGGGGTGGCCAATAAAGTAGCTAACAGAGCAACTAGCCGCCACGTGGCGTTAATCGAGTACCTCGCCATCCAGGCGTTTGCCACGGCCAGTAAACCCACGGTTGCCGCCATGCTTAAAACTAACGGCCCATAAAGATAGTTGCCAGTGATAAGCCTAAACACAGCCAAAAGGAGTGGCCATAACAGCGAGGAGGTGACCCCAACGAACTCACCAGGATTAATCCCCCAAGTCCCGTGCTCAACCAGATTCCGTGCTACCTGCAGGTGGATATACGCGTCGTCCAATCCATATGTAAACATACCCCAGTTCAAAACTTGAACGCGGGCGTAGGTATAGGCCAACACACCCACTGCTACTAAAGCAGCTACTATCCATGGCCACCACGAGCTTAACCACCTCCGCATAAC
>CAYZDG010000054.1:0-4517 GCA_964477165.1 uncultured Gammaproteobacteria bacterium | reverse complement strand
CGGTTGCGCGAGGCCGAGCGTGATAATGTCTTCCGCGAGTTCAAGGCTAAGGAGGGCACCATTGTTACGGGTATTGTGCAGCGCCGAGAGGGTCGTTTGGTTTTGGTTGATCTTGGTCATGCCACGGCTATTATTCCGCCCGACGAGCAGGTGGAACGCGAGAACTACGTGCCGGGTAGCCGCATCAAGGCGTACGTGGTAACGGTCAGCAGCGGCTCGCGCGGTACCGACATTGTGCTGTCGCGCGCCCACCCCGATCTGGTCCGCGCTTTGTTTACTAACGAAGTCCCCGAGGTTTCGATGGGTACAGTAGAAATTAGGGCAGTGGCTCGTGAAGCTGGTTCGCGCACCAAGGTGGCGGTTAGCACTACTCACGAACACCTAGATCCAGTCGGTTCATGCGTTGGTCAGCGTGGCGCGCGCGTGCAGACAGTTATCAACGAGCTTGGGGGCGAGAAGGTTGATGTGGTTCAGTACGCTGATGACACCGCCAAGTTCATTAGTAATGCGCTGTCGCCAGCCAAGGTAACAGGAGTACGGCTAGACGAGCCGACCCATACCGCTACCGTTACAGTGAAAGAGGATCAATTGTCTCTAGCTATCGGCCGTGGTGGTCAGAATGTTCGTCTGGCGGCCAAGTTGACTGGCTACAAGATCGATATTATCTCCGATGGCGGTCAGACCGTAAGCAGTGATGATGAAGTGGATGAGCAAGGTAATCCAATTGTCCCCACCGTGGTAGAACCAGTGGTTGAGCCAGGTGCAGTAGTGCCCGCAGTACCGGTTGAACCGGAAGTCACACCTAGCCCCGAGGCCGCGCCCGAACCAGTGGCGGCGTAATAATTGAATATTGGAATTTGGTAATTGGTAATTTTTTATCCACCTAATCACATAATTCCCATCTAACCCATCCTATGTCTCTAACCATTTTTATCCTCATTGCCATTGGAGCCATTGCTTATAGCTTGGGTCTTGCTAAGTCGGTGCTGCGGCGCAGCCCTGGTAACGAGGCCATGCAGGCCATTGCTAAGGCGATTCAGGAAGGCGCCATGGCTTATATGGTGCGTCAGTATAAAACAGTAGCTGCTATCGCAGCGGTGCTGTTTTTAGTTATTGGTTTTGCCTTGCCGAATGACAGTTGGCTTACTGCTCTAGGATTTTTAATCGGGGCAGCGCTTAGCGCCGCCGCTGGTTTTGTTGGCATGTATGTTTCGGTACGGGCAAACGTGCGCACCGCCGAGGCAGCCCGCGAGGGTTTAGCAGTTGCCTTGAACGTGGCCGCCAAGAGTGGTGCCGTTACCGGCCTACTAGTAGTAGGTTTAGGCCTACTTGGCGTGACATTGTTCTACGCCCTAACTGGTAGCGATAATTTGCAGCCGCTTGTTGGCCTAGCCTTTGGCGGCAGCCTTATTTCGGTATTTGCCCGTCTTGGAGGAGGTATTTTCACCAAAGCCGCTGACGTCGGCGCTGACCTAGTCGGTAAGGTCGAGGCGGGTATTCCTGAAGATGATCCGCGCAATCCGGCGGTGATCGCCGACAACGTGGGCGACAACGTGGGCGACTGCGCGGGCATGGCGGCTGACCTATTTGAGACGTACGCCGTGACCATTATTTCAGCCATGTTGTTGGGCGCCTTGGTATTCCCGGGATATGATCGTGCCCTACTGCTGCCCCTAGCCATGGGCGCCGTGGCCATTGTGGCGTCTATTATTGGTACGTGGTTCATTCGCATGGGTCGCTCCCGCAACATTATGGGCGCGCTCTACCGCGGGTTAATTGTGGCGTCGGTACTTTCGGCCATCGCGGCATACCCACTCGCTAGTTGGTTTGCCAGCGATTCCATTATCTACAGCACTAGCGACGTGTTTATGTCGTTACTCATTGGTATTGCTATGACTGGATTAATGGTAGTGATTACCGAGTACTACACCTCTACTAAATACAAACCAGTACAGCAGATTGCGGCCGCGGCCGAATCTGGCCACGGCACCAACATTATCGCTGGCCTTGCCGTGGGCATGCGCTCAACCGCGTGGCCTGTCGTTGGTTTAGTGTTAGCGATTTTAGCAGCTTACAGTTTAGCTGGCCTGTATGGAGTGGCCTTGGCAGTAGTTAGCATGCTTAGCCTGGCCGGAATAATCGTGACTATCGACGCCTTTGGGCCTGTCACCGACAACGCTGGCGGCATTGCCGAAATGGCTAACCTGCCGCAGGAGACGCGTGATGTTACGGACGCGCTAGACGCGGTAGGCAACACCACAAAAGCAGTTACTAAAGGTTATGCTATTGCCTCGGCTGGTTTGGCCGCAGTCGTTCTTTTTGCCGCCTACACGCAGGAGCTAGTGAGTCGGCACATCAGTTTCAATTTCAGTATCGAGAATCCCCAGGTGCTAGCCGGGTTGTTCTTAGGTGGCGTGGTGGTGTACGTGTTTGGCGCTATGGCACTGCGCGCGGTGGGAAAAGCAGCTGGTAGCGTGGTTAACGAAGTACGTCGGCAGTTCCGCGAGCGCCCGGGTATTATGCAAGGTACCGAAAAGCCAGACTATCGCACCGCGGTAGACATTGTTACACGGGCGGCGTTAAAGGAAATGATTGTGCCGGCGCTATTACCAATTGTGGCGGTTATTGTGGTGGGCGTAGTTTTTGGCGTCGAAGCGCTGGGCGGTTTACTAATGGGTAGTATTATCATCGGCGTGTTTATAGCCATTAGCATGACATCTGGTGGTGGAGCTTGGGATAACGCTAAGAAGTACATCGAGACGGGTAAGTTCGGTGGTAAGGGCAGCCCGGCGCACCAAGCGGCTGTAACTGGTGATACAGTCGGTGATCCGTACAAAGATACGGCTGGCCCAGCTCTCAACCCGATGATTAAAGTAATGAACGTGGTAGCTCTACTACTGGTCTCGCTATTGGTTTAGTTTATTTAGCGACTTAAGGCTGCTCCCCAGGTGGGGAGTAGCTTTTCGTTTTAGGAGTGGACACAGCTTGATTTCCGTGGTATTGCTACCGTGAAATTGGCAGTTTTGGGCATGGGCACGTTGACAACCCGACTGACAAATTAGTTTAAAAAAGCTAGAAAAAACAGATATACAATTTAAGGAGGCGAAAGCCATGAACACGAAGTTCAGAAGAGTAGTACTGCTAGTAGCAGCTTGGTTCTTGGTAGCAGGCAACTGCTTCTGCCAGGTAACCACTATCCCCCCACCTCCACCATTCCGGTGGATGAGTGTTGTTGCTGCACCTTCCTGGGTAGCGGCAACAACGGCGGCATACGACGTGTATGCATACCACCTCGATGCGCAGCTGGCGGTGATTGCTACGGCACAGTGCCAGTATCAGTCGGCACAGCTTGAGGCAGTAGCGGTAGTCGGAGACGAGACTGCCGGCTATGTGGTTACCGATAGTCGGCCGCAGTGGCCGCCGGTAAACAACGAGCTCGTTGTTAGTTCGTACACTGGTGACGGTGCTTGGCGTTGGGATGTGGTCGCCTGTTCACTGCAGGTTGATCCTATGTCGTTCTACAGTGATGTATCGGTTTGTGTTGTTGACTCGATAGTTTTTGTAGGTTGGGTCGAGATCAACAGCGATCAAGTGCGGTTCCAGCGGCTATTGGCGTCCACCGGGCAAGTGCTCGACGGACCTCAAGGCCAAATGATCTGTGTAGCCTATAGCTACAGCACTTTGCAGCCGTACGGCGATGGAGTTATTTTGGCAGCAGCTGATTCGGTATTCATCGTGTCGGCGCAAGGCCAAGTAACCAGTCAGTCTCTGGCAGTTAGTCGCAATCCAATTACCCTGCAGGTTTTACCCGAAGGGTTGCTGGTCAGCGGCGTTGAGGTTGGAGGACTACTGACGGCCGAGTTGGTAACGCCGGGCATTACCTTCTACTATCAGCTGTCTGACCTCGGCATTGTTTTGCCACGGCAGGTAGCAGCAGCAGGGAGGATGGTCGCCTATGGTAATTCCAGCGGATATTATATCCGGAGCTTTTCTGACTTAGGTATGAGCGATGAAATCGTTCTCTACCAAGGTCAGGAATCATGCTGGGATCTACAGGCAGCCGTTGGTGCAACTGGCGTTGGTCTGACGTGGTACAACCAGGATAGTAGTTCTGTAGTTGGTCAACAGGTTACCGACGGACAGACCACGTGGATAAATGGTCTGCAGCTCGGTAAATTGCAGCCGTTCGGTGGTCAAGTTCCAATCGCTACTTTTGGTAGTGGAAGTTTTGGTGCCGTGGCCTATGTGGCCAACGGCGGCAATCTAGTGATCCAGCCAATTGATGATTTGGACGTGGCGACTCCACACCCGACCGACCTGCTACCGACAACAGTAGTATTGTTGCCTTGTTACCCGAACCCGTTCAACGCCGTGGTTACCGTTCCCTTTACGGTTGATCATCGCCAGCCAATTGAGCTGGCCGTGTACAACATACAAGGGCAACGGGTAGCGACGTTAATTGATGAGGTACTGGTTTCGGGTAGTTATCGAATTCAGTGGCAACCCACTGGAAGCAG
>CAYZDG010000053.1:0-4630 GCA_964477165.1 uncultured Gammaproteobacteria bacterium | reverse complement strand
TACTTTAACGATGACATGTCGATGGTAGGAGTACTAATCCACGAATTAGGCCACAGCATTTTTAGTCTGATCGACAACTATGGACCAGGAAATGATCAAAATTCCTTCAACATAATGGGTAATGCCTGCTATAACAACGGCGGGTGGTTAGTACCGCATTATGCGGCGCCGGATTGCGCCTGGCATGGTTGGTGGCCAATCATCGATATCGATAACTTCGCTGATTATGGCCTCTACCAGTTACCTCTAGGGAGTTCATTGCGGATAAGGAATCCATTTTCAAATCCGCGACACCCCGAGTGGATATACATCACGCACATTGGGAGTGAGGGCGTATTACAAAGACCGCACAACATACTAACCTGGTGGTTAAAAGCCGAGTATGTTGGGATTCCTGATCCCTATTACCCCATGAATGAGGTTCTAGTCATTGTTCCGCCAGATAGCACGGCCTCTTATGATGTCGCGGGTGATGTTTTGCCCTGGGCGGGCGTGGCCTGGTGGGGGGAAGACGTTTTTGTCACCTCTCTGAATTTTCCAAATTGGTCGCAGGCAGTAGGAGTTACCGGACCCATACCAAACTGGGCAATGATTGATAGCTCATACATTGCCTTTGATGGTGAGCCTGGCGATTCAGTCGCCACGGTCCAGCTAGGTTATCATCCAACCGAGCCTTGGTTCGTGTTAGATGACACCAGTCACATTATTACGGTGCCAGTTGGCTGTAATCAACCCTGGCAACTAACAGTGTTTAATTACGGTGCGGCTGCGGACTTGGTTACAGTGGAGGTTGCTAGCACAGATCCGCTGCTACCGAGTTTTACAATGCAAGCCGAAAATGTGACAGAATTCTCGCCAATAGTATTCACTAGCAACCCGTTGGGCGTAACCAGCGATATTACAGCCGTTGGTCACATGGTTCCGGTTACTATCACCTTTACTGGTGATGCTGGCGTTTTGAACACGCAGATAGATACTATTCTTCTATCGTTGCCGGAGGCCAGTGCGTGGCCAGACGACAATGAGTGGTTTGAATTGCCGGCAGTTTATAATGGCAGTGGTAATTTGGTAGTAGCAGCAAAAACGTGGAACAGCATTGCCGCCTACCGAGATAAGCAGTTCCAGTGGCAGCGATTCGTCGGCGATAGCGTAATTGCTATCGCCATCAAGCCAGATCAACAGCGGATTGGAGTAACAACACTAAGCGGCGTTTATCAGTTTGATGACCTGGGTAACCAGGTCAATTACTGGCCGGATCCGCCTACTACCTCTCCTTTTGTTGGTTTTGTTGATTTGCCTGACGTTAACGGCAATTTGTGGACCTACTTGTGGTACATCAGTGGCCAAGTAATGAATTTTTATGATGCCTCGGGTTTGCCGCCAGATCCTCAACACGATCGGCAGGAGGTTTGGTTGCCACTGGCACCGACCGGCGCATGTTATAGCCTTGATCACGGCCAGCCACGATTCGGTTTGACCAGCGGCGATCAGCAGACAATGTCTGGTTCCTTTATCGTCGTGGATGAGTACGGGCAGGTGGTGTTTCCTGAAAGCGGTATTATTCCGCTTGAGTCACGTTTGTACTATCCGCCGTTTGCGGGCGATCGCAATGGCGACGGTTACCCCAACCACTACGCTACCTATTTGGCTCCTAGTAATATTGGCGGTCTAGCCAATATCAGCTACAGCGTACGGGAGGATTCAACCGCCGCAGGCTGGTGGCAGACCGCGGGTCACCCCTTGCTTGATGGTTGCGGTTTCAGCTCTAATCCGTCGTATACCAGTGCTCGACTAGTGCATTCGCACACAGTAAATAGCAATGGATACGAGTGGCGGCGATACTTGTCGTTTGACGACAACACCCTCATCACACTGCCTAGAAGTGAGGATTTCTTCTTTAGTAGTGTTAATCTTGACGGCAGTACGGTGGCTGTAGCCGCACTAATGGTAAATCGCAACGAGATTAGTTTTTACGGATCTGATGGCGGCAGCCTGTATCCTGGAAACTCCAAAATCGTTGCTAAGCTTGGCCCAGACACACTATGCGGGCCTCCACTTTCAACTTACTACGCGCCCGCGGATGAATGGCAACTGCTAACTCCGGCAAGACTTGGTAACTTGTGGAGGTTCCGCGATTACCGAACCGCGGCTCACGCGGCAGGTGATTGGTACGGCCCCAACGGCAACGGCGCCAATACCCGCAGCCACGCCTGGCGTGGCGGCCCGCCCGAGTGTGCCGATGACAGTACTATCACACTGATTATTACCGTAGTAAGCGGTAGTCCTGCCCTTGATTGGGTTGCCTGCTTTAGGCAGCACATTACTGGCTATAACGTATACACGTGTAGTAACCTCGGCGACGAGTGGTTCCTATACGACCACGTCATAAGTCACGATTATCATGGGATGTTGACTATTACCCCTTCTTCGGAGAAGCAGTTCTTTCAAGTCGTTGCTACATTCTCCGATGTCGTCGGCGGCATAATCGACGGCTCCGTCTATTGGGGCGAGCAGCAACCGTAATTCGCTCATTCATTAAACTAACCCCCCTCTCCTTAACCGGAGAGGGGTTTTCGTTTGTAGCCACACTTGCCCTTTGGTGGCACGTTCGCTAATGTCTAGCCCTATGGGAATTTTTTCTAAGCACGAAAAGCCTGTTGCGCCTGTGGCCGCTACGGTAACCGAGCCAGCTACGCCTCCTGGTCACGTGGCGGTGACGTTTAATGTGCCGTGGGCAACAGTGGAGGCAAAGCTGCCGGCCGCGGCGGCGGTACTTTCTAAGCAGCGGCCGCTGCAGGGATTCCGCGAGGGCAAGGTACCAGTGGAGGTGGCTCGCCAGCGCTATGGCGACCAGTTGTTAATGGCCGAGGCGTTTGATTTAGCCGTACCCAGCCTGTACGCCGCGGCCATTACCACCGCCGGCCACGAAACTATCGGCCAGCCCGCGATGACGTTTGAACCCCAGCCGACTTGGGGAGTTGATGTAACTATTACAGCTACGGCGCCAGTATTGCCGTCAGTAATATTGCCAGATTGGACTAAGGTGCGAGTCGATGCAGTGCAGCGTTCGGTGTCTGACGCTGGCGTGCAAAAAGTGGTGGACCAGATCCGCGACCGGTTTGCCGTGGAGGAGCCAGCGGATCGTCCGGCAGCCAGCAACGATCTAGTAGAGCTAGATTACGAGTTGTTGGTAGACGGGGTGGTTATGGAGGGCGGTAGCGGTAAAGGTCATCGCGCCGTGCTTGGCCGCGGGCACTTGCTGCCAGAGATCGAGTCCGCGGTGATCGGCATGAACGCCGGGCAGGAGAAGCAGCAGTCAATTACCTTTGGTCCCGAGCACCAGTTAAAGATAGTGGCGGGCAAAACGGCAGATTGTCATATCGTGCTAAAGCAGGTATTTAGTCGCTCATTGCCCGAGCTTACGGATGAGTTGGCGGCGAAGATTGGACCATTTAAAACAGCTGATGAATTTGTTAGCCGAGTGAAGGCCGATTTAGAAGCCGAAAGT
Organism: uncultured Gammaproteobacteria bacterium; assembly: GCA_964477165.1. Taxonomy (GTDB): domain Bacteria; phylum Patescibacteriota; class Patescibacteriia; order CAYZDG01; family CAYZDG01; genus CAYZDG01. The sequence goes on along the minus strand of CAYZDG010000053.1, from coordinate 1,122 downwards.
ACGGCTGAAGCAAAGCGTGAGACCGAGCGAGCAGCGCTGCAGGCCGCAATTTCCGCCGCTAAGTTCGACGCCCTGCCAGATATTTTAATTAACGATGAAGTGAATCGTTTACTGCATGAGCTACACCACAGCGTGGAGCGCTACAACGTAAAGTTCGAGGATTATCTGCTGCACATCAAAAAGAGCCTTCAAGAGCTTCGTTTAGAATTTGTCGCGCCGGCCACGGAGCGCTTAAAGGTAACCTTGCTGCTGCGAGCGATTGTACGCGAGCGCAATATTGCTCCTACCGACGCCGAAGTGGATACCGAGGTGGTACGACTAAAGGCGCAAGTACAGCACCCTGAACGATTAGATAGCCAACAGGTTCGTACCCAGGTACGCGCCGATCTAGCCCAGCGAGCAGCGGTAGATTGGGTGGTGCGGACCGTGACGAATTCAAAATCCGAATGATGAAATCAGAATGTCGAAAGAACTTACGCGACATTCTGGTTTAGGCCCTAACATTTTTTGGGATCCTCGCCTAGTTTCGGATTTCGGATTTAGGCATTAGGATTTAGCATAGTATGTTATTCGGCGTGCACGTATCCGCAGCTAAAAGCCTAGCGCTTGCCCCGGGGCGGGCGCACGAGGTAGGGGCCGAGGTGTTCCAGTTTTTTTCGCGTAGCCCCCGTGGCGGGGCAGCGCCTAAAATTACACCGGCACTTGCTGCCGAGTTTCGCGCCAATTGTCGCAAGTTTAAGCTAGCGGAGTGTTACATCCACACGCCGTACTACATCAATCTAGCGTCAACCAATGGCCGTATTTATCACGGCTCCATTGCGGTTATCCGTGACGAGTTGGAGCGCGGATCATTATTAAGAGTTACGTATGTTATGACCCACCTTGGTTCAGCGCGTGAGTTGGGAAGGAAGCAAGCGATTACAAAAGTTATTGCCGGCTTACGGGAGGCATTACGGGGCTACCGAGGCTCTACTAAATTACTGCTAGAAATTGCGGCTGGATCCGGTAATATCATCGGCGATACATTTAAGGAGATAGCGGCAATTCTTCGCGGCGTGGGAAAGCGAGACGTAGGCGTGTGTTTTGACACTGCTCACGCCTTTGCTTCGGGTTACGATTTGC
>CAYZDG010000052.1:0-4733 GCA_964477165.1 uncultured Gammaproteobacteria bacterium | reverse complement strand
GATTTAGCCACCCACGAGCAGGTGCGGGCTGGCAGCATTGACGCCGCCGTGCGACTAATGGGCAAAACCGAAGCAGAAGCAACGGCCATGGCCGACGCCGCCATGCCTAATCTACCGCGTTGGAAGCAGGGCTAGGTGAATCTATTTGGACATACACAAGGCCGCCGGTAATCCGGCGGCCTGCTTAGTTGATACTAAATTACTGCGCTAACACCCCGATCTTAAAAGTAGCTAACATCTGCTCGGGCTTTGGCTGGCCATCGTGCTTATTAGTAAAGGCGCTACTCCCATCCTTGCCGCAGAGGGATAATATTTTTTCTGGGCCGCCCGGGTGACGGTCGATCCAGGTAGTAAGGTCGTATACCGAGCCGTTAATAGCGGCGTAGCAACTACTACGGTTGGCATGCTGCGCTACCACGGCCATTGTCAACGCAGTGCTAGGTGCTGGAGGGGATACGGGCGTTACTGGCGGCGTGGCGTTTTGCGTCGGCTCGGAAATAACTGGCGACGGCTCTGCTGGCAAAGTTGGAGTGGGGTTGGATTTTACGCCACAGCCAGCAATAAAGAATGATACCAGGGTGAGAAGCGCCGCGGAGGATATAAATTTCATATATCTATTTATATTGGTGGTTCTTGTTTACCTAGATAATCTACCACGAGGCTACCGTCCTTGCCGCAGAAGAATCTACAACCACACTTTTGCGTCGTCTGGCAAACCCTGCTAGCGTAGGTAAAAGATATCAATTATATGCAAAAAATCACCAAGGCAGTTATTCCCGTCGCTGGTTTTGGCACCCGTTTTTTGCCTGCTACTAAAGCACAGCCTAAGGAGATGCTGCCCCTAGTAGACAAGCCTATTATCCAGTACATCGTGGAGGAAGCGGTGGCAGCCGGCATTACCCAAATTGTGTTTATTACCGGCAGCAACAAACGAGCAATCGAGGATCACTTCGACCGCAATTTTGAGTTAGAGTATCGGCTGCAAAAGGCGGGCAAGGATGCCGAACTAACCCAGGTTAAAGACATCTCCAGCCTCGCCACATTTATCTACATCCGCCAAAAGACGCAGGAAGGATTAGGCCATGCCATTCTGCAAGCCAAGCCAGTAATAGACGGTGAGCCGTTCGCCGTGCTGCTTGGCGACGACGTCATCTTCGGCCAAGAGCCGGCCATTGGCCAACTGGCAGGCGTGTACGAAAAATTCGGTGAACCAGTGGTGGGCGTAACTGAAGTAGCGGCCGAGCAAGTAAAGCGCTACGGCATAATCGACGGCGAAGAAGTAGGTGACAACGTCTATAAAATCAATCGCATCGTAGAAAAACCAACCGCCGAAAATGCGCCGTCACGTCTAGGTGTAACTGGCCGTTATGTTTTTACCCCCGACATCTTTGACGAAATTGAGCAGACTAAACCAGGCGTGGGCGGCGAAATTCAAATAACCGATGCCATGGCTAGTCTTATGGCCAAACGGCCCCTGTATGCCTGCCGCTACCGCGGCGACTACTACGACTGCGGTGATAAAGAGCGTTACCTAGAGGCTCAACTGGCAGTGGGCCTACAACGACCAGATCTAGCTGCTGGCCTAAAGGCATATCTCAAAAGCGTGCTAGAATAACTGGTGCATATGGCACCAGTCCGAACGTTTGTCGCTGCTACCGCGCTAGTCGCGGTGAGCTTGGTTATTAGTGGCTGTGGCACCCCAGCGGCTAACGTTAAACCTATCAAGCTAACAATGTGGGGTGTTACCGAATCCTCTGGCGACATTGCCCCGCTCATTGCTGCTGTAACCGCCTCGCATCCTAATGTGCGAGTGGATTATGTACAAAAAGATACCGAAACTTACGCCACCGACCTCGTCGAGGCTCTGGCAGCCGGACGTGGCCCAGACATCTTCGCTTTTCCCGCTGGCCAAGTTAGGCGTTGGCAGGACTTACTCCAACCAGCTCCCCAAAAGTACGCCCTGCCGGTGTACTACACAAAAAAGACACTGCTAAGTAGGCAGCAGGTGGTAGCAGAACAGACGTATGACTCGCTAACCCCACGCCAAGTAGAAAGCCGCTTCGTCCGAACGGTGGCTAACGACAGTCTGGCTAACGGCCAACTATATGGTCTGCCTGTTGCCGTCGACACTCTAATGCTCGCCTACAACCAAGCGCTGTTAGACGGCAGCCGTGTGGCCCAGGCACCAGACGACTGGGTAACTTTTAAAGACGCCGTGGTAAAGCTGACTCAACGTGACACTGCGGGCAACCTGCAGCAGAGCGGCGCCGCTATGGGTACTGGTAGCAACATCACCAATGCTGCCGCCTTGGCCAGCCTGTTGATGCTGCAGGGTGGCGTATCTTTCCCCGTCAACGATGAACCAGTGTTAACCGGCCGCGGCGAGACACTCCCGGCTGCCGAGGCGCTACGCTTCTACGCCGACTTTAGCCAAAGCAGCCGCGAAACATATTCTTGGAACACACGGCTAGCAAATGATCGTGAGGCTCTAGCCGCTGGCCGCGTAGCTATGACCTTCCTTACTCCTATTCAAGTGGCGCAGCTGCGCCAACAGCAGCCCTCGCTGCCGCTAACTGTTACTGGGGTTCCCCAACTTGGCGGCGCAGCCCCAGCGGCCGTGGCCGACTACTGGTTGTACGGAGTGGCTAAGGCAAGTAAAGACGGGCAGCGCGTGTGGGGCGTGCTACAGCAACTAGCAACCAACGAAGCTGCCTTGGCTAAATTCGCGGCTACATCTAAACGTGGTCCAACTTTACGCACCGTGGCAACTAAACTCCAAACCAATGATAACCCCGAAGTAGTTGCTTTAGCTGACCAAGCTCTTATTGCCCAACCATGGTTTTATGGCTACGACAAACCAGCAGCTGAACGCGTCTTTGCCAGCGTTTTGGATCGGGTCGCCACGGCTAGCGTAACTATTGACCAGGCTTTGGCCGAATTAAACCGCCAGCTGCGTCTTACCTTTCAGCCAAGCACATGAAGCATCGCGCTCTACTTGCTCTAGTCGCTATGGCTGCCTGTTTTGCTTTTGCCCTAGCTGGCAGTGTGGCGCAAGCGGAGGAAGGAACACCTGGTCCAGTAGATACTAGCGTGTCCAGCGGCGGACTTATCGACCGCCTATCTCCACTGTGCGCTCAACAGGGCACCTGCGACTTCTGCGATGTACTAGATGGCTTTGCTATCCTCACCCGCTGGATTCTTGGGATCAGTGGCACAGCCGCATTAGTGCTGTTTGTATGGTTCGGCTTCCGCTTTATTATCTCGGCTGGCCGCAGCGACGCTGTTAGTGGCGCCAAGCGCGGGCTCGTGGGCACCGTAATTGGCCTGGCCATTGTATTCGGTGCCTGGGAAATTATTAACCTAGTGCTGTACGCCACTATTACAAGTTCGTCTGCGAGCGATATTAACAGCCGAACATCCTTGGGCCGCGTAATTTTGTTTACCAACAACTCGCCGTGGAACGAGTATTGTTCCGACCGTCCAAAGCCAGCTGGAAGTATCCCTGGCGTCACTGACACTCAAGTAGTACCATAGCGCTATGAAAAATATGAAGAAGAAGATTCTCGTCGCCTTTCTGCTTGCCGCAGTGCTGGCGCTACCACTGGTCGTTCTAGCAGAGGATCCACCGGGTCCAATTGATAGTGGCACCACGGTACTACCTAACCCTTTGGGTAATGCGGTAACCCCGGCCGAGCTAGCCAAACGGATTATTAATATCTTGTTGGGCGTCACCGGCATTGTGGCGCTCGTTATCTTCATCTACGGAGGAGCGCAATACATGTTCTCGGGTGGCAATAGCCAAAAGGTCGAATCGGCTAAAAATACAATTGTCTACGCCACGCTTGGCCTTGCCATTATATTCACCAGTGCCATAGTAGTGCGTTTTGTACTAAAGGCGCTCACGGGAGCCACTGGTTGACCTAGACTATTTACTTACTAGCGTGGTATAGTGCAGCCGTCGAACCGATGGCTGCTTTTGCACACAGCCCTCCCGGACGACACTGGAATAAACTACCTAATGCACGAAAGGGGGTGACCGCATGACTATTAAAACTCTCCGCCGTCAGGCGATCGCCTTAGGTCTAGGCTTGGCACTTTTCGTGCCAGCCATAGTTATGGCGCAACCAAATGCAGATACAAATTTTGGCCTAGACCAGCTTGAGGATATCAACCTTGGTGTGAATTCGTTACAGAGTACCATTGCTATCTTTATTAATGTCATCTTAGGCTTCCTAGGCATTGTAGCCTTTATTATTATCCTACTCGGAGGCTTCAAGTGGATGACCTCGGGTGGTGATGAAGATAAGATCGGCGAGGCTAAGAAACTTATGGGTGCTGGCGTGGTTGGTATGGCTATTGTGCTAGCAGCTTGGGCTATTGCTTCGTTCGTCATTAACCAGCTCGCTTCTGGCACTGGTGCGCCAATTTCGACGGGTGGTGCTGCCGCATAATTTTTTGGACACTTTAGGACACCGCCGGGGTTTACCCGGCGGTGTTGGTATCATCCTAGCGTGTAGCGCTCACAGTAAATACTCGCACCGTTCCAAATTGCGCTACTGGTTCCAAAAATAGTGGCGCGGCCCAATTTGGGTTAATCACAACGACATACCGAGTATTGGCGCTAAAAAAAACACGCCAAACCGCCTCGACTTCAAGTCGAGTTAAAGTATCGCTGAAGAAACGATTTACAGCACGGTACCGTTGCTGAAAATCTATTGAGATGTGGGGGTGTG
>CAYZDG010000051.1:4309-4736 GCA_964477165.1 uncultured Gammaproteobacteria bacterium | reverse complement strand
GCCTTGGCCGTGAACGCTAACCACGCACCCTCGGTAACTTGGTGCCACGCCACGCCGCTTATTGGCGGCGTGGGCGATACGTTTAATTTTACCGTTTCAGTGACCGACCCTGATTCCGATTTCGGCTATAACAAGGTGCAGGTAGAGTTTAATTGGGATGGCGGCAACGGCACGGCCGGCTGGCAGATTTTTACTGGCGGCCCCATGACGCAGTTCCCCGTAATTTGGCCGCCAGCGGAGGGCGACTTTATGCCCTTGGTGCGGGTAAAGGATCAATATGACGTCACTAGCGATTTTACGCCGTGTGACACCGTGACGATTGGTAGCGCTACTCCAGCCTGGTTGCGCACGCAGGATGCTGACGTGTTTAGTGGCGGTACCATTTATAGTAGCAGTCCAGTGGGGCAGTACAATGCTACTTATTTGG
>CAYZDG010000051.1:0-4299 GCA_964477165.1 uncultured Gammaproteobacteria bacterium | reverse complement strand
CAGTCCGCCGGTACAATTCAGGCGTTTAGCACCCAAGCTCAAGCGTCAATATATGGTTGTGTCCTTGGCAGTACTGATTTTCCCTGCAATCCAGCAGACGTGAGCAGGTCCAACTACCGAAGCATCCCGTTGCCACAGCCCAACCCATCAGGGCAGCCGTTAGGCACAGTGCTGGGCAGCGTGGATATTGGCAAGATAGACACTAATCTTGGTATCCTCGGCGGTCGTTATGGAGCAGTTACTAGATTTGCTGGTACCGATATTAACCTCAACACATCATTCTTTAATACTCTTACTTCGTTGGCAAATGGCGCCAAGGTTTTGAACGGCGCTATCGTTCATGTGCAGGGTAATGCCACGGTGGACGACGCGGTAATAATTGGTAACGCGGGTGACTTGCAATCTGGCGCGGGGTTAATTGTTGTGGATGGCGATTTGTTTATTAACGCGCCCATTTCTTACGACGTAAATTCGGTAACGGTAAGCTTGAAGCGCCTGGCATCCATTGGTTGGCTAGTAAAGGGTAATGTTTATATCGATCCAGATGTGTGGGCGGTAGACGCGACCGATCCGACCTCGCCATGTACCTGGGCAGCTCCGGCCGACTTCGCCGCGATTTGCCGACCAGGCGTAGTTGGTACCTTTTATCTGTATAATAGCGGTGACGGCGATAAGGGCGTGTTCTTCACTGGCGCCAGTGGTAACCAGAACGATAATCCATTGCAACTAGGTGGACTGGTAGTGGCGCAGCGGTTCGCGTTGCAGCGCAATCGGGTGAACGAAGAGGTGCCAACCGAACTATTCCGTTACGACGGCCGCGTGTTCGCGAATCCGCCGCCTGGCTTACAGGATTTTGCTAAGGCGTTACCGCGCTGGCGGCCACTGGCACCGTTGCCATAGGGGCGAGATAGAAAATAGAAAATAGAATCTGTATACTAACTCCCCATGTTTGGATTATCTAAAAAACGTAGTTACCTTGGCGTAGATTTTGGTTCGGCTGGCCTGAAGGCAGTTGAGCTTGGCGTGGAAAAAGGCAAGCCGCGTTTAATAACTTACGGCCTCACCGAGATGCCAGTGGATATTGTGCGTAATGTGTCGCCCGAGGCGCGTGACCAAGCAGTCGCCAGCCTAAAGGCGCTGTTGGCTGCCGCTCATGTAACAACTACCAAGGCTGTGGCGGCGCTGCCTAATTATGCCGTGTTCACTCAAATCATCGACCTGCCAGCCATGGCCGATAAGGATATTGCCGCGGCCGTGCGCTGGGAGGCTAAAAAGATAGTGCCCTGGCCGCTGGAAGAAATGATTTTGGATTGGAAAAAATTAGCCTCGCCGGCAGCTACCCCAGATGGGGGAGTGCCTGGGACAACTAAGGTGCTACTAATCGCGGCCTTAAAAAATGTAGTCTCGCGTTATTTAGAGATATTTAAACTGGCAAACATCGAGCTGCTGTCGTTGGAGACCGAAGCGTTTTCAGTCGCCCGCGCTTTAGCTAACGCCGACGTAACTACAGCTATGTTGGTGGACATTGGCGCGTTTACTACCGACATTGCCGTGGTTGAGTCGAGCATTCCACTCATTAACCGCACCATCGACGTGGGCGGCTCCACGCTCACCAAGGCCATTGCCCAGTCTTTAGGCGTCAACGAGCAGCGCGCCGAGCAGTTTAAGCGCGATTTTGGTTTGGCCGTGGAATCGGGCGGCAATATTCCCAAAACTATCGAGGCGTCGTTCTCGCCTGTTATTAACGAGGTTAAGTACCTATTCGACCTTTACCAGGGTCAGTCGCGATCACCTATCCAAAAGGTGGTACTTACCGGCGGTTCGGCCTACTTACCAAATCTGCCGTCTTTTATGCAGAATTTGCTAAAAGTGCCTGTTATTTTGGGTGATCCGTGGAACCGAGTGTCATGTCCAGTGGAGTTAAAGCCAGCTTTGGACGAGGTTGGACCCATGTTGGTAGTGGCCATTGGCCTCGCCTTGCGTGAAATCGTCAGCTAAGCTGTAACTATGGCACCAGATATTAACCTGCTCCCCGACGAGGATCGTCGCGCCGAGGAACGCGAATTGCGGAATCCGCGGGGTAATAGTGGCGCGCCAGTGTATTCGCAGCCTGGTGTTAGTGCGCCAGCGCCTAAGCCACCCGCGCCAATAGCGGCGGCGCCAGCGTTGCCTAACGTTAAGCCAGTACCACCAATCGCTCCGCCACCGCCCGTACCCATTAAACCAATTGAACCAAAAGTTGCGGCAAAGCCCTTAGTGCAGCAGCTGCATGACTTATTTGGTCGTTTCGGCCGGCCGGTCGCTAGTAGTGCGCCTACGCCAGTGCCAATGCCCTCAAATGTAAATTTAGATGTAAACCTTATCCCCCAGGAGACAACGGGGTCTTCATACGGCACGCTGTGGCCGCAGCTTGGCGCGGTTTTAGGCTCGGTTTTAGTAGTCGCTCTGTTATTTATTGGTCTTGGCCTAGGCGTAGCAGATAAGGAGCGAGCTATGGTCGAAGCAAAAGACGCGACGGCTGCCACAGCCGCGCGTCTGCTAGATAAGCAGCAAGTAGTAGAAGAAATGGGTCGAGCCGTGCAACAAGTTCGCTCGGTAGCCGGTTTACTCGATGGACATATTTATTGGAATCAGTATTTTACCTGGCTCGAGTCGGTAACTTTGCCCGAGGTGTACTACACCGGTTTTATGGGTGATGTTACGGGTACTTTTACTTTGTCGGCCTCGGCGCGAGATTACATTACTCTGGCGCAGCAGCTGGTAGTGCTGCGCGCCGACCCTACGGTACTACAGGTAACCGTGGCCGAGGCCAGCCGTGATAGCCAAGGCTGGGTAAACTTTACTATGTCGCTTACAGTGTCGCCGTCGGTGTTTACTCGCAGCCAAGGTTTGTAGTTTTATGCCAGTACCGAATCAACTCATCCTTCGTCCTACTTTACTGGCTCGCCCCTGGCTTGGCCCGATTGTGGCCGCCGTTATTATTCTAGCGGCCGGTGGCTGGGGTCTTCTCCGTCCCCAGTGGTTGCGCTGGCAGACAATGGCCGTGGCGGCTCAAGCGGCGCAGGATAGCGCTGATGATCTCACTGCGTACGAGCAGCGTTTGACCAGTACTTTACAGCGATACCAAGATACGCGCCGCGATGCCGTGCGTTCGGTAGCGCGTTTGGATACGCTGCTGCCGGCAACGGCCGATAGCGCCGCCTTATTTGCCGAGTTTCAAGAAGTAGTCGAACAGACAGGCTTGGTTCTAGTTAGCCTGCGCATCTCGCCCGGAACAAGTGATTCACCTCGCGCTACCCTGCTGCAACTATCGGTAACTGGCGGCAACTACCCGGCACTTAAGCGCCTGTTAACGGTGTTGGAGCGCAATTTGCGTCTAACTGATGTGATTAATCTTGGTTTTGACGCTACTGTGCAGTCGTACACAATTAACGCCAAGGTCTACAGCTTGCAGTAACTATGTCACCCGTCCCGACTAAAATCACTCCACTACCAGTGCTGCCGCGGTTGCGTCTAGCTTTGTACGGCGTGGCCGCGCTCGGTGCCTTGGCGCTGTGGCTGTTGGCGCCAGGTTTACTGCCCAAAGAATCAACTCTAACTATTCCCGAAACACCAGCAATTGTGGACATAACTGCTCTCGATGCCATTGATAGTGATCTGGGAGCCTGGAGTAAATTATTAGCCGACCCTCGTCTTGACGAGCTACAGCCAGCCAGCCAGCTCCAGCCTGGCCAGCCGGGCAACCCCAGCCCGTTCGTGCGTGAAGTCGCGCCCGCCCAGTAGCATGCCCGTGCCCGCCGCCGACCAGCAGATAGTGGCCAGCCTGGGCCAAGAGGGGTTGCTGCAACCTGCCGAACAGCAGGCCGTATTAAAGGCGTTGGAGCAGCCGAACACTAAGCTGGATGATTTGTTACTAGGCTACCCCAAGGTGACAGATGAGGCCGTGGCCAAGGCGCGCGGCGTCGCGCTTGGCGTACCGTACGTGAACGTGCGTGATATCGAGGTTGATCGCGAATCGTTAGCTCTGCTGCCAAAAGATCTAGCCGAGAATTACCACATGGTTATTTTCGGGCGTACAGGAAACGAGCTACAAGCTGGCTTGGTTGACCCTACCAACTTCAAGGCTGTAGAGGCACTAGAGTTTCTTACCCGCAAGCGGAATTTAAAGGTGCGGTACAGTATTATCTCGGCCTCTAGTCTGGCCGAAGTATTAAAACTGTACGGCGATTTGGGACAAGAAGTAGAAGAAGTACTAGATGTGGCCGAGGAAAAATTTACCTCGGGTCAAGAATTAGAGCT
>CAYZDG010000050.1:0-4944 GCA_964477165.1 uncultured Gammaproteobacteria bacterium | reverse complement strand
CGGTCGCTTGAGGCGACCTCCGCTCAGGATGACGTGTTGTATATGCTGCCCCCTCTGATTTGACAAAATCCCATCTTTAGTGGTATATAGCGTTCATTCGTGACCATTGACAAAAGTCTTAATTTACTTGCTTTCTCCCCTACCCCACACGGTTGGGGCGAGCGGAAGTAAATTAAGAGCAATAGATAAGAACAATTGTCACAAAAAACAGAAACAGGAGGCAGAAATGCCAAACAATGGATCAGGAAATGGAAAAGGCAAATTGACCCTTCAGCCCAGTGTTCTACCCATTCCAAAGGATGGTAGCATCTACGCTGATGTAAAAATCAGCGGTGTACCGCACACTGCGGGTACACTAACCTACAAGATCGAAGGTGCTACTGAGAGCGAAATCTGGATAGTTCCCGAGTCAATCGTACGGGGTCAACTGACCCCGGAGTGTGCCAACGACAGTGCTTTTATTACACTGAGCCTCAGTAGTTTTCTTACTGAAAGAAAAAACAATGAGAATCCGAAGCTCATCGTGTATGACGGCGAAAAGGAAATCGAATGCTTTATGTTATCGCTGGCACCCATAGACAGCGACCTGGTACGTGATGCAACCGCGGCAGCTCAAGATATCGCGAATCATCGCGCAATTGTGGCGGCAGGTATCAAGGCATCGCAGACTGAACCCGGCTCGAGTGCACCTGCGGCTGATGGAGTGAACTCGCCCGAGAGTGAGACGCCCATCGAGATCGATTATGAAAAGAAAAACGACAGCAACCCCGAGAAGGGCTCTGCTCCGGACAACGCCGCATCGACGACTGACAACGCGAGCTCAACAACGAAGAGCCCCACGCACATCGAGGTCGACCAAGGTAACGGAAAAGACAATCCCAGGTCCACCCCGACCGAAAGCGCAGCTGCGGCACATGATGACGAGAACAAGCCAGGCGCCACGGCAGCTGTTACACAGACTGAAACGCTGCCCGCGACGACAGTACCCACGGTTAAACCCGCTGAAGCCGATATCACAACGGCTGAAGTAATCGAGGTTCAACCTGTTCCTGTTCCGCCCGTTGCACCTACACCGGCAATCCCCACGTCGAATGGACATGGAGGAACCACGGTAAATGTGCAAATTGCGACTGACAACGCGAGTAGCGTCCACGTCGGCGAGATCACGGTTAATCCAGTCGGTAATGGCGCGACAGCAACCGCGTCCCCGAATGGAACTTCCGCTGGAAGCGCTATAGCCCCAGACTTTACCTCTAATTGGAGGCTGGAGCCGCGCGATATTCCCCTTGATGGTCGCGGACACACTCTTACCCTTGATGGTAAGGGCATTCCAGGAGGGGTGAGCATTATGTTCAACTCGGAAGAAATTCAATTGAACGGCAAACCCAGACGTCTGGGCGGGAGCTACAAGATTCCCGTAAAGACCAGGCGATGCACTATTGCCGAGGTTACGAATGAGATCAAAGTGGACGTAACACTTGAATGGGATGGTGGTACGCGGACGCTGGAAAAGGCGATCCGCCTCCAACCCATGGAAGGTTGGCGCGCGAGCAAATTTCTCAACGCGCTAATGGTAGTACTGGCTACTATAATTGCCGGCGCTATTATTCTCACCTTCGCCGTTGGATCAGGTAGATTGGTAATGGCCTCCGTTGGTCAGGCGGTCTGGACACTTATTGCAAGCACATTGGACTTGTACTACGTGTACAAGCTCCGGCAGGGGCACGATGTTGTGTCACCGCTCGGTTTATTTGCCGCTGTGGCAACAATCATCGCCGTTAGCGCGGCACTACTCGGAGGCAATTAATATGGCAGATCAAGCAAGGACAGGTGGATTATTGTCTTGGATAAAAGGAAACTTCGACTGGATGGCTGTCTTCTTTGGTAGCCGTCTGATGCAAAAATCTGGCACAGACAATGATCCGCTCAAGTCGGCTGATGACGAACACGCCATTGTGGCGAGTTTTGCCGGTCTACGTGACGGCTCATCACTGGGCGAAGCCAAGTTTAAGGTCGCCACGGCTTTTTATAATTACCTGAAAAAAAGCCACAAACTCACCATCGCGGTGCGCTTGCGGCAGCTATTAAGCAGAGCCAAGGATAAGGATCAGCACTTCAGCCCCGAAAAAGCGACGACTCTTCTCGCTAATCTTCTGGGGCTCGAAAATGAGCTCACGACTGGAGGAAATGAGTCGGCTGTGACAGCAAGTGACCCAGAACAGCAGCTCCGCAACATTCTCGACAATCCCGAGGAATTGGATGCAATGTTCGGACAGCTGACTGACACGCTGGAGATCGCGCTAAAGAATCCCGCTATGGCCGCATTGAGCGACCGGTGGGATCAGTTGACAGGATGGAATCGGAAGGCAGATGAAGAAGGAGCAGCCGCAGTTAGAAGGCTGCGAAGAAATCATTAATCATTGGAGGAAAAAGTGAAATTTCACCTCGGAGAGAAGGACTTCGACTTCGAAACAGGCAGTGGCACACAGGATACGATTAGAGCACTAATCAACAACCTGTTTTTGCTTTTTCTTGCCTGGATCGTTTTGAGTCTGCTCCGTCCTAATACTGCTGCCGAATGGATTGAATGGTACAGAGAAAAGGCGACGGAGTTGAAGAATAAATGGGGCGAGCGCATCGGCCGCTGGGGCGGCATTGCCCTCGATACGATAACAGACTGGGGTGGTTGGCTATTGGACGGCGGATTAAAAATTATCCGCTGGTCCCTTTCCTTCGCCGTAGTCCTCGTGGTGCTATACGCCGTAAGTATGTGGCGATGGCCGCAGCTTACTCCAGTATTTGCTTTGTTTATCGGGTTGGCAGTACTGATCATCCTGACAGTAGTGCAACTAATACCCGAGCGACTATGGCCAGGCAGTAAGGCTCAGGCCAAGAGTGTATTTGGCATCATGGGTATGTGGCCCATTGCTATTGCGTTTGCGTTTGTATGCTTTCCAGTAACCTGGACCGGCACATTCGTAATGATGTTATGCCTTATCGGGGTTTATTACCTCGTAAAAGGCGGTAGCATACGCACGGCACGCATTGCTGCCAATATTGTGTTATGGGTGGCAATCTGGTTCCAAATCGTGTCTACTGGCATCCCCGCCCTGCAAACCGGTATTGCCGGCGGCTGGGCCAAGGAGATGGCAACCGACGTCGCGTTCTGGGATACCACGCGCGGCAAGGTAGCCGACGCCGAGCAAGATCGCATGCGGGTCTTCCGTGATCGACTGTATGGAGTAGCAACCGACACCATAACGGTTGCCGTGCTTCCTTCATACGATAAAGGTTCGGTTACCGTAAACTCTGTACCGATTTCCATCTACCCGAACGAAAAATTGGAGATCCTTACGGACGAAAAGGCAGCTGCTTGGGGTGCCGTGTTCCACGACCCCCTCCTAAGCGCGCTGGGAGACACCAGTAAGCACATCCGCTCTATGGCTAGCCGTGCCATGGGGTACATAGATGTGAAGCTGGTAGCCTACATGGATCCCAACAGGCGCGTAGACTACCAAAAGGAAAATGGCTCGGTAGCTTTTTATGTGCCATGGGGAAATGTTAGGGCTGACGCAATACTCACCACGGAGGCCGCGACATTATCGACACAGCAGGGTGACGTACCGACTAAATTCAGCATCTCCGGCTCGGTGAATGGTACCGTGGTCAGTGGCTCAAGCCCGGTGACCGAAGTCGCCGGTATAATGGACAGTGATGGGTGGCTATCGGTCACGGTTGATACTCGTTACCCGATTGTCAGTATACCGATGTCGTTCGTTCCGGGTGATGAGCTAGAGTTGGAGTACGTCAGCGGAACAGTTGGACACAACCGACTTCCCGGCGGCGGCTTCGACCCGAAGTACGCCGACCACAAGGGCGTGTACCACTACACTCATGACGTTGGACCAGGGGGATACGCCCCAGACCCAGCCATGGCAAGCTGGAAGCAGGCAAAGATACAGCTCCTAAACCAAGGGGCGCCGTACATGTCTCTCTTGTGGGGTACGATACCAGCGACGTCTGGGCTTCAGGTAGCCTTTAGGCCTGGAGCAGACTACTCATCATCTACAGTAGACGCTCCGTCGAACAAATTGTACTTGGCCTTCAACGACGCCTGGTGCGATAAGGACGAAAGTAACCCTGGAGAGTACCTCCAGAGACAATGCGAGAGGCGCGTCGGATCCATTAATATCAGGGTCCGAGTGGTTAAGCCAGAACCTGCCAGTGAGCAGGTCGGCCTAGCGGTAAATGATTGATCATTTAACATAACAAAGCGCACCCGAACCTGGGTGCGTTTTTGTATTCCTAATTTATGCCATTACACGTCGTCAGCTTCGTAGGCACTCCTGCGACGTCGCCTTAGCTTCTTACCCACTATGGTCATGGCTACCAACGGCACAACATGCCAGATCAATTGAGCTTCAGGCGTGGCAAAGGCGCGCTTGGTGTTGTCCGACAGCTGCTCAAGCGCCACGGGCGGCAAATAACTAATAACCGCCGCTATCATCAACCCCACTAAGGTAAAGGCTAGAATAATACTGTGGTACCAGGCGCCGTCCTCGCCACGATTACCGACCAAGTTACGCATTAGCCCGGCGTGCGAGAACAAAAAGAACACCAAAACAAATAAGGCCAAGAAGCCTACTGCCTGGATCATAGGGTTCTTGGCTATGCCGTCCCCTAACATCTGCTCGGCTACTGGGGCATACTTTTCCACTGCCAAGGCCATATAGACGCTTACAATGGTCACCACTGTCCGCTGCCGACCCAATGACAGGCCAAAGATAACGGACGCGACTATTAAGAATAGTAGGATTATAAAATCCCAGCTCGGGGCGCCCCAGTTAATTGCGTCGAGTGCCGGCATGACAGTTCGGTAGCAATTAGTATGACACGGAATGCAGGAAACAGGAAACGGGATACAGGACACCGGAACACCGGAAC
>CAYZDG010000049.1:0-4977 GCA_964477165.1 uncultured Gammaproteobacteria bacterium | reverse complement strand
GGGTCCCTCGGGACTTCGCTCAGGATGACGTGTTTTATTAGGGGCTTATTAAAGATGGCGATGTCGTAGTTTACCCTAACGCGTTGTCTTCGTAACGAGTTACTCTAGGTGCGTTGTAGTTTCAAGCTGCCGCAGAGCATCAGCTAACATTGGGCTGTGAGTTAGATTAGGGTCCGCCTTAAGCAGCTCCTCGGCGGCAGTGCTAGCCAAACGGATGAGCTCCTGGTCAGCGAGGCTTGCTACCTTCAACTGCGCCAGCTGGCCAGACTGTTCGGTGCCAAGTAACTGCCCTGGGCCGCGCAACTGCAAGTCGGCCTCGGCTAGGGCAAAACCATCATCATATTGTTCCAGTAGGTGCAGTCGCTGCAGGGCGTCTGGCCTGCCCGTCTCACATAGTAAATAACAACTACTAGTATGTTGGGCGCGTCCCACCCGTCCGCGTAACTGGTGCAGCTGTGCTAAGCCAAATCGCTCGGCACCCTCAATAACCATTATTGTGGCATTTGGCACATCTACGCCGACTTCAATGACTGTGGTAGTTACTAGTACATCCAGCGCGGCATTTATAAACTGCCGCATGACCTCGGTTTTTTGTTTAGGACGCAGCTGGCCATGTAGTAGACCTAGTTTTAGCCCGGTCAGCGGACCGTCGCGCAGCCGCTCGAATTCAACTGTGGCGGCGCGCACGCCAGTAGTGTCGGTTTCGGCCACGCGTGGACAGACAATAAATACTTGGCGGCCGGCCGCGACTTGTTCACGCACCGCGACGTATAAATCATCGCGACGGTGTGGCGGCAGCACGTGGGTAGATATGGGCGGCCGGCCGGCCGGCTTCTGTCGCAGGGTAGAGCACTCCAGCTGGCCGTACAGCAGCAGCGCCAGGGTTCTAGGAATAGGTGTGGCTGTCATGGTTAGCAGGTGGGGCACGGCGCCATTGGCGTGTTGGCGTAGGGCAGCTCGTTGGTTCACGCCAAAGCGGTGCTGCTCGTCTACTACTACTAAGGCTAGCCGATCCAGTGGCACGCCTTCGCCTAGTAGCGCGTGAGTGCCAATGGCAATGGCTACGTCACCCTGCCGCAGCCTACGGGCAACATCAGCTTTGGTTCCCGTGTACATTTGCTCACCATCCCACCATTCGTGGCGGGTGGCAGTGAGCAGACACACGCCCACGTTTTGTCCGGCTAGCACCTTGGTGAGGGTTGTCCAGTGCTGCTCGGCCAGCACAGCAGTGGGCGCCAGCAGGCAGGTTTGAAAGCCAGCTTTGGCCGCGGCCAGGCAGGCAATAGCGGCCACAGCTGTTTTACCCGAGCCAACGTCACCCTGTAGTAGGCGCTGCATGGGGACAGCTTCAGCCATATCTTTGATAATCTGCCAGGCCGCAGATCGCTGATCATCTGTTAGCTTGAATGGCAAGCCAGCCACAAGTTGTTTAATAGCAGGAATGTCAGCCGGCACCGCCGGCGCCGTAGTACTGCGGCTGGCGGCTAGGGCCAGGCGGCCGCGCAGGGTAAGTAGTAGTAGCTCGTCAAAGGCCAGGCGCCGGCGGCCTGCCTCTAACTCTTCTTGGTTGTTGGGAAAATGGAACATGGCCACTGCTTGTCCTCGTGGCAGTAGGTTATTTCTAGCGGCTAACTTCGGTGGCAGAGGGTCAGGCATCGCGGTAGCCAGCGGTAGCACTTCGCTTATCAGAAACCGTATCTGTTTTTGAGAGGCGCCATCAGTGGCGGGATACACTGGCACTAGTCGACTAGTATGAGTGGGGGCGCGGTCGTCCACTAGTCGTTCATAAGTGGGGCTGGCCATAGATAGTTGCAGTGTGTTGCCGTCCACACGTCCAGCTAGTGACACCTTAGTCCCGGGGGTTAGAATTTTGGCCACGTAGGGTTGGTGGAACCACGCCACTTTTAATTGGCCGGTGTCGTCGGCCACCACTGCTTCGGTTACTACCATGCGGCGCCGGAACGAACGGCGGCTAGCGATAAGCTCCACTCGGCCATGAACCGTGGCTGTTTCGCCCGGTACCAGCTCGGCAATGGGCACCACTCGCGTCAGATCGTCGTGGCGCA
This sequence comes from uncultured Gammaproteobacteria bacterium, assembly GCA_964477165.1. GTDB lineage: Bacteria > Patescibacteriota > Patescibacteriia > CAYZDG01 > CAYZDG01 > CAYZDG01. The sequence goes on along the minus strand of CAYZDG010000049.1, from coordinate 2,911 downwards.
CTGGCAAGTGACCCAGTAGGTCGCCAGTTGTGCGTAAGCCTAGCCGCGCTAGGGCAGCCCCAGCCGACTTGCCAATGCGTCCCATGGCCGGGATTGGGGTGTTTAGAGCAAGCATGGGAGGCAAGGGCTATTCTTGGTATAGTAAGGTTGTTAAATCCTAATGTCTAAGTCCTAATGACTAATGAACTCCGAGTTGAGCTAAAGGTAGATTCCGTGTCTGACGGCGCCAATTAGTCATTCGGATTTCGTCATTTGTAATTTATTCACCTATGTACGAACCTCAACCTCTGCCGCATGGCACCAGCCTCATTGGTACCTCCGAGAAGACCCAGACTATCCACCACGATAAATTGTACGTTGGTTACGTGAATAAGCGTAATGAAATCGTCGAGAAACTGGCGGCCGTTGATCTGCCTTCAGCTAACGCTACCTACAGCGAGCTGCGTAGCCTGAAGGCAGAAGAGACCTTTGCCGCTAATGCCATGGTACTTCACGAGGTGTACTTCGACGTTTTAGGTGAGCCTAATGGTGAGGCACCCCAGCTGCGGGCGCGTTTAGCGCAGGACTACAGTTCGTTTGAGCAATGGAAGAAAATATTTACTGCTTGCGGCATGGCTAGTCGCGGCTGGGTAGTGTTGGCCTGGGATACTAACGAGCGCAAGTTAGCGGTGTACACTGGCGACGCTCACAACCAGGGCGGGGTATGGGGCTGCGTTCCCATTATCGCGTTGGACGTGTATGAGCACGCTTACTTTATCGATTTTGGTAGCGACCGTAAGGCCTACCTAGAGGCGTTTTGGCAGAATCTAAACTGGCCAGCAGCCGAGCAGAGGTTTAAGAGTGCGACTAATAGTCTCTAGCCAATAACAAAAGTAATAGCTCATAATTTACTAATAACTAAAGACTACAATGTCTAACATCGTTTTTTTTGACCTTCGCCCCTGGGAGCAAGATTACCTGCAAAAGAAACTGTCGAAGCACCGTCTTCAGTTTTCTACCGAGTACTCGCATAGCGCCGATTTAAAGCCATATCGTACGGCCAATATAGTCTCGATTTTTTCCACGTCAAAGCTGACAGCGGCAGTACTAGCAAAATTCCCCAAACTTAAGTTGGTTGCTGCTCGTACTACCGGCTTTGATAATATTGACCTCGATTACTGCGCAAAGCACAAGATAAAAGTGGTTAATGTGCCCAGCTACGGCGAGAATACCGTGGCCGAGCAGGCGTTCGCTTTGTTACTCCACCTCACCCGTAAGGTAGCGGATGGCCAGCGGCAGGTTAAGGCAGGTAATTGGTCGTTTGAGGGGCTGCAAGGAGTGGATCTGAAGGGGCGAACCATGGGTGTGATTGGCTTGGGGCGCATTGGCGCCCACACCGCGCGCATTGCCAAGGGTTTTGGCATGAACGTAGTGGCATACGACGTTATTCAGCATCCAGAATTAGCTAAGGAGATTGGGTTTAAGTACGTGCCATTAGCCGAGCTGCTTAAGGTAAGTAACGTTATTTCCGTCCATACATTCTTGGTGCCCGAAACTCATCACTTGCTGGATAGGAAGGCATTTATGTCGATGAAGAAAGGCGCTATCCTTATTAATACCGCCCGGGGGCCAATTGTAGATTCTGCTGCTTTGGCCGAAGCATTGTTATCTGGTCGTCTCGCCGGTGCCGGGCTAGATGTGTTAGAGGGCGAGGAGTACCTACGTGATCCGCAGATGCTGGCCAAGGGTAAACTACCCGCAGCACAGATCCGCTCGCTTATGTACGCCTACCAGTTGCTAGCTATGCCCAACGTGGTAGTAACGCCACACAATGCTTTTAACACCAGCGAGGCGTTACAGCGAATTTTGGATACCACCGTAGCTAACATTAAGGCGTTTGCCGTGGGCAAACCGACGAATCTTGTTAGTACTAAGTAAATACTAAAGACGAGCTAGATAAGATTATGGATAGCGAGGCATCAATTTTTAACATCATTTTTAGCGTAGTTCGTAGTTTATTGGTGTTAGGAATACCTATATTAATAATTGTCTTAATCATTAAGTTATTTCGTAAACCGTCACATATGAACGAAAATCAGAAGACGCTTCGTGAGTTTATCCAAACCGCCAAAACTCAAGGCGCGGACATGGCCGCTACCCGCCAGCAGCTGGTGGCCGCGGGTTGGCCGACTGAAGACGTTGACGCTGCCTTGCAGGCAGCTACCTCGGCAGTGCCAGTACCGCCGCCGGTAAACGTTTCATCTGGTTTAGACGTGGCACTGTACTTTGGAATTTTTATTACTCTGTATGCCAGTGTTATCCAGCTAGGTACGGTGCTGTTCCAATTGATCAATCGAGCCTTTCCCGATATTCGCTCCTCATATAGTTATGTAATTAACTCATCTGACCGTGTCCTCCATTGGGGTATTGCTACGGTCATAGTCGCGTTTCCTTTGTTCGTTTGGCTTAGCTCGGTCGTACATCGCCACATGCGTGAGAATCCAGCTAAGGCGCGGGTGGCTATTCGTCGCAGTTTAACGTTTTTCACCCTGTTCGTGGCTGGTGCCACGGTTATGGGTACGCTCATTGGTATTATCTACAACTTCCTCGAGGGTGATTTTGGCGCCAGGTTCATGCTTAAGTCGCTAGTTGTGTTGGTCTTGGGAGCTGGTGTGTTCCTGTATTACTATCCCGATGCTCGTCACAAGTTTGAACCACGTTAATATATGCAGCGCCAACAACTATTTATCGTTAGTTTTGGGGTAATTGCTGTACTCGCCATAGTGGCAGTAGTGCTAGTAGGCGGCACGCCTAGCCAGGTACGACAGCAGAAGCTGGACGAGCAGCGCGTATCTGACCTTCGCCAAATTGAAGATGGGATAACAGACTACGCCCGTACCCAAGTACGATTAGGACAACTTAATGGCGCGGA
>CAYZDG010000048.1:4684-4991 GCA_964477165.1 uncultured Gammaproteobacteria bacterium | reverse complement strand
CGTGTCCGCGTCAAGGCAGTGGTATAATACATCCTATGTTCGATACCCTTACTGCTAGCAAGAAAGTTCGTATTGCTATTAATGGATTCGGCCGTATTGGCCGCAATGTATTTCGTATTGCCCTGACCAAGCCGTGGGCTCAAATAGTTGCCATTAACGACATCACTGACCCAGCTACGCTGGCTCATTTACTAAAGTACGACACAGCCTACGGTAATCTGGACGAGCTAGTATCTGCCACAGCCGATGGCATTAAGGTTGGCCGCACTGTGTATCCAGTAACAGCCATTAAGGATCCAGCCAAGCT
>CAYZDG010000048.1:1167-4674 GCA_964477165.1 uncultured Gammaproteobacteria bacterium | reverse complement strand
AAAAGGTAGGCGTGGACGTGGTGTTGGAGTGCACTGGTCTATTCACGGATGAGAAGGGACTGCAGGCTCACATAAAGGCCGGCGCTAAAAAAGCCATTTTGTCTGCTCCGGCTAAAGGTAGCGGCGTGCCTACCTTTGTGCGAGCCGTGAATTGCGGCAAGTACAAGAATCAGAGCGTGATTAACAACGCGTCGTGCACTACCAACTGCATTGCGCCAGTGGCCGACATTATTAACGCGGCTCTGGGCATTGCCAAGGCAAGCATGACTACTATCCACGCCTACACGGCTGATCAGCGATTGCAAGATGCTCCGCACAAAGATTTGCGCCGTGCTCGCGCGGCGGCCGAGAACATTGTGCCTACGTCTACCGGAGCCGCGATTGCGGCGGCCGAGGTCGTGCCACAGCTTAAAGGCCTGTTCGACGGTCTAGCTATTCGCGTGCCCGTGCTGGTCGGTTCGCTGTCTGACTTCACATTTGTGACTAAGAAGAAGACCACGGTGGCAGCAGTGAACGAGTTATTTATAAAGGCAGCAGCCGAGCCGCGGTGGAAAGGAATTCTAGCAGTAACAGACGAGCCGTTAGTATCCAGCGACATTGTCGGTCGCAGTGAATCATCTATCGTGGATCTTGGGCTGACGCAGGTGGTGGACGGCGACCTGGTCAAGGTCGTGGCCTGGTACGATAACGAGTGGGGCTACGCCAACCGTCTGCTGGAGATGGCGCAGATAGTAGCCGGGCGGTAGATTACTTGAGGGTATTGCGTCCGTACGCCGAGCGGCGTATTGTGTTGCCTATTACTATCGCACATTAAGAACAGTTACTGTAGGAGGTTATATGAGGACCTGGTTGCTGATTATTGTTTTACTCATGGCTGTTTCCGGCATTGCCGTGCTGTGCGGTAAGTGCATCGGTTACAACAGAGACGAGCCAGATGATGAAGGAGGACAGAGCGTTGAATGCAAATGATCTCACTCACGGAGAGTACGTCGCCGAAATTACGTACGCGGCGAACAAGGGCTGCCCCGTTAGTACCGCTTTATGCTTCCTTGAGTTTCTAAAGGGCGCCTCGGCTCAACCTAGCCGTTCATGGTGGCAGGATCTATTGGGACGCCGTCGTCGCTGGTGGCGTATCCTCGGTTTAGCTGCGCTCGCGGTGGTGCTACTCGCCTGGCTGCTGTAGAACAACAAGACACCCGGTCGCAAAATGCGTCCGGGTGTGTTCGTGATGTTTGTTCTAGGTGTTAGCGGCATTGGTTATGCCATCATAGACCATGCCGCCAATAAAGGCACCGGCGAGGCTAACAATGGCAGCAATAATAACGGCGACGAGCGCAGTCACTACCGTGGTTAAGTCACCTGCTAGTGAGGCGCGCACCGCTAGTCCGCCGAAGGCAGCGAAAAAGCTGCCCAACAGAAAGCTGCATGAAAGTAGCGGCGACCAGTCTACATTTGGCGTGAGCCGGTAATTGATTCGTTGCCAAATAACAGCGACCAGACCGCCTAATAGCCACAATATAGCTATTAGCATGAAGCTAATGTCATCCGCGATTTGGTAGCCGCCAAATATCAAGGCAGCGACAGCGCTAACTTTAGCCACTGCCAGCCACGGCCATGACCGCTCGATACGAGCAGGAGCCCATTGTGCGATCCTTTTGTAGAGCACAATGTCAATGGCAGCAAAAATGAGGAAACCAGCAATACCCACGATAACCTCCTGTGTATTTTACGTAATTGTTTTAAAGGGCTGTAGCAGGTACTTTCTACCGACCATAGCCAGTCGTCAAGTTAGGGCTGCGACAACGTCGGCAGATGTGTTTACCTGGCTAAGTTTGGCGCGGAGTTCGGCCTTGTTATCCCCCTTCGCCAAGGCTTCAGGGGGTACACTTTTCGTGTACCAGAGGAAATGCTTGCGAGCTTCAACGACGGCAGCTCGTCCACCACGCTCCTCGGCCAGCTGGGCGTGTTCAATGATTAGCGCCCGCACTTCGTCTGCGCCCGGTGGAGTATACGTTTGACCCGACAAGTAAGCAGCGATCTCGGCAAACACCCAGGGTTTGCCGCAACTGCCGCGGGCAATAGCTACGCCGTCGGCGCCAGTTACCTCTAGTGCTCGTTTGGCGGTGGGTCCGTCTATAATGCCGCCATTAGCCAGAATGACATCAGGAAAGGATTGTTTAATGGCCGCAATTAAATCTAGATTTACCTCGCCGCCGAACGGATTATCGGTGCCGCGGCCGTGCACGGTAATGCAGGCCACGGGCAGGTCAGCCATGGCCGCAACAATCTCTTGGCCGGTTACGATGCCGGCGCGGGTGTGGCAGCGCGCCCAGGCGCGTATCTTTAGGCTCACCGGCACGGTAACGTTCTCGCAAATAGCTGCCAGCACCTGGTGGCACAGTTCCAAGTCTTCAGCCAAGGCCACGCCAATGCCTTGCTTTACAATCTTCCGCGCCGGGCAACCTAGGTTCAGGTCGATGCCAGCAGCTCCAGCTGCCTGCGCCATCTTGGCCGCTTGGCCCACGCTGGTTGGATTCTTGCCGAATAACTGCACTACTACTGGTCCCTCGTCTGGCTTAATTTCTAGCATCTGCAGACTGCGGCGCTGCTGCCGCACCATGCCTTCGGCCGAGAGCAGCGGGGTAAAGGTAACGTGGGCACCGTAGCGGTGGCAGATCTGCCTAAATGGTGACGTGCTGATGCCGGCCATGGGTGCCAGGGCTAGGATAGGGCGGGGGAGCTTGGTCCAGTTAGTCATAGCGGGGGAATAGTACACAGGATAGAGGACAAAGGACAAAGGAATTCAGTACACCGGAACGTCAGAACATCAGTACACCGGAACACAGGGAACACCGTGAACACAGGGTAATGACTAAATCCGAATGACTAAGGTGTAATATCCAATGACCAATGTCAAATGACAATTCCCTAAAACCTAACACCTAAAACCTATTTGTGACCATTGACTAAAGACTACTTACGCAGTATAAAGCCATGTAATTAGCTGTTTGATAATTCATTTATTACCTCGAGGAGATTACCCAATGACCACTCGCTATTTTTCCTTGTTGCTGGGGTCGTACCTGGCGGTGATGCTAGGGATGACAGCGTTAGTTGAGCTACTGCCCATCTACGCCAGTCGCTACTACGATCTGCCAACACTTGCCTTGTTGTCAGGACTGCTGCTACATCAATTGAACATCATCTCGATCTCGGAGAAGATTGGATCATACCTTCGTGATAGTATCCTTGGCTGGTTAGGTATCGTGATAGTGCAGATGGCTTTTTTCCCCGGGTATAGCGTACGGCAGTACTTGATCATTGCACTAGTTCTCGTGCTTCTGATTATTATTTTTGTACTTGCTCGTTATCGCTTCAGCCATCTGCTAGCCAGCATAGCTGTAGTAGTCGGCACTACCGCGGCCACCTGGGTGTACTACCACTTAGTACTTGATCTCGACGTGTCGGCTTGGAGAGCATTTTGCGGATTACTAGTGGTAGCACTGG